>JBPCJB010000154.1:0-18918 GCA_051005735.1 Gaiellaceae bacterium
TACGACCTGGTCGAGCCGCAGGACATCCCGACGATCGAGGGCGACGACGAGCTCCAGGTCCTCGAGCGGCCCGCGTTCAACATCTTCTACGTCACGATCAACCAGAAGGTGAAGCCGTTCGACAAGCTCGAGGTGCGACAGGCCGTCGCACATGGGCTCGACCGGCAGGCCGTCGTCGACAACTTCTACGGCGGCCTCGGTCAGGTCGCGAAGGAGTTCATGCCGCCGACCCTCTCCGGCTACGCGGAGGACGGGATCAGGGAGTACGAGTACGACCCGGAGAAGGCGAAGCAGCTCCTCCAGAAGGCAGGCGTGAAGCTGCCGCTGAGCGTAGAGTTCTGGTATCCGACCGATGTCTCCCGGCCGTACATGCCCGACCCGAAGCGGAACTTCGAGGCCTTCGCGGCCAGCCTGAACAAGTCCGGCTTCAAGGTCGTGCCGAAGAGCGCGCCGTGGAACCCCGACTACCTCGGACGCGTGCTCGTCGGGAAGGGCGGGGCGCTCAACTTCCTCGGCCAGACCGGTGACTATGCCGACGCGGACAACTTCATCGGCATCTTCTTCCAGGGCCAGAAGCCGCAGTGGGGATTCAACAATCCGGAGCTCTTCAAGGCGCTCGACGCGGCCGAGGTGGAGCCGGACGTCGACAAGCGCGAGAGCGACTACCAGGAGATCAACCGGACGATCATGGAGTACCTGCCGGGGATCCCGATCGCGCACTCGAAGTCGGCGCTCGCGTTCACTGCGAACGTCAAGGGCTACGTGCCGAGCCCGACCACCAACGAGTCGTTCGCGACCGTGACGATCGACGAGTAGCTCACTCCTGCGCGAGAGGTGGGCGGCCGCCGGGCCGCTCACCTCAACGCCCGAGGAGCGGCAGGACGCGGCTGCAGATCAGCTCGATCCCCTCGCGTGTCGTGCGACCCTGGGGCGTTCCGAGCTCGACTCGGCCGGCGCCTGCGGCCCAGAGCTCCTTCACTCGTGCAGCCACCTCCTCCGGCGTCCCCGCGATCGCGAAGCGATCGAACGGCGGCTCCTGCCCGGGCCGGAGCTCCAGGGTCGGATCGAGCTTCGCCACGACCTCGACATAGGGAGCGACCGCTGCGCGGGCTCGCTCACGCGCCCAGCTCCCATCCTCGTCAACGACCGTCACGCAGCCCGTGACGATCGTGACGTCCCGGTTTCCGAGCCAGTCGCGCACGACGGGGATCAGCTCGGGGTTGGCGGAGCCCCCGAGCTTGAGCTCGTCCGCGACCGTGCCGGCCCAGATCGCGGTGCGCCGGCCCCAGGTGCCGATCAGGAGCGGAACCCGCTGCCGCTCGCGCTCGTAGGCGAGCGCCGTGCCCGGCGCCAGACGAAATCGCTCGCCCTCGACGCCGCTCTCGTCGCCGGCGAGCAGCTTCGTCACGATCTCAACGGCCTCCCGGAGCGCGGTCAGCGGACGCTCGTCGTCAAGCCCGAGCCGGTCGAGCCAGGCCCCCTTGACGAGGCCGAGGTAGGCGCGGCCGCCCGAGACGCGATCGAGGAACGCAATCTGGCCCGCGATCTCGTACGGGTGGAGCGCGAACGGGTTGAGCGCGGCGGGACCGAGCCGGACCCGCTCGGTCACCCGCGCCATCAGGAGGAGCGGCCCGATCGCCGGCTGGTAGAGGAGGTCGTGGAAGACCGAGAGGACGTCGATCCCCGCCTTCTCGGCCCGGCGCGCGATCCACTCGTAGTCGGCAGGTTCCTGGTCGGTGAGCAGCCCGAGCCCGAGCTCGCGCACTACGTGAGGTCCTCCGTCCGCAACGTCCGCTCTTCCAGGCGCTCGATCCGCATCACGAGACCCTCCTCGGGATCGGGGCAGCAGACGAGGTTGTCCCGCTCGAGCCAGTCCTCCGCGGGCAGGCGCCGCATCTTCGCCGGCAGCAGCGGCAGCACCGCCTGGATCGCATAGAGGCAGAAGTGCCGGCCCGCGGGAATCCGGACGCGGCTCGACTCCGTGACCTCGAAGAAATCGCCGACCGCGAGCCCGCAAACCGAGCGGCCCTCGATTCGCTCGACGGTGACGCGCACGTCGTAGAGCCGCATCTCGGTCACCGACCGAGCATAAACCCGACATGAGCCGTGAGACTTCTGTTTCCCAACAGGCTCGCCGTCGACCCGCAGCGCTCAGTCGAAAGGCGCTTGTGTTGTCTCAACACAAGCTCAGGAGGTCAGACGACCTGCGGTTCAGGTTGCGAGCGGCCTTCGGCGAAGCGCGCGAGGTCGAGCACGCCGAGAATCGGATCGAGCCTGCCCTCGACGGCGTCGGCCACGATCCGGGCCACCGCCGGCGCGATCATGAAGCCGTGGCCGCTGAAGCCCGCGGCCACGAACAGGCGCTCGCCAATCGGCCCGAGAATCGGCTGGCGGTCCAGCGTGACGTCGTAGGCGCCGCTCACGAGGATCGGAAAGTCGACGTACTCCAGGATCGGGAGCAGCTCGCGAATCCCCTCGCGAACGCGTGACCGCCAGCGAGGAGCGCCTGCGGCCGCATCGCCCGTCGCGGCGAGGTCGCTCGCGAGCACGCGGCCGTCGGCGAGGTGCTTCGCGGCGAAGCCGCGCTCGCCGGAGACGACGAGCGGCTCGACCAGGCGATCAGCGATCCGCGCGCTGAGGAAAAGATGGCGCTCCTCGCGCTCGAGCGGAAGCGTGACGCCGTGCTGGGCGGCGAGCGGAGCCGAGTCCACTCCGGCGGCGAGGACGACGGTTGCGGCCGACACGACGCCTGAGCCGGAGAGAACCTCCCAGCCGCGCGCCGTGCGACACAGCTCGGTCACCTTGCCAAGACGGACGTCCGCACCGCGGGCAAAGGCCTCGACAACCGCCTGTGGCCGATCGAAGTAGCCGTCCTCCGCGCACCACGCGCCGCCGGAGACGGTTTCCGCGCGGAGACCTGGGACGAGGTCTGCCGCCTCTGCCGGGTCCACGATCAGCGAGGGCACGCCTTCGGCGTTCTGGATCGCGACGTTCGCGCGCAGACGCGCGAGCATCGGCTCCGAATGGGCGAGGAAGAGGTAACCGCACTCGCGGAAGCGGAGCTCGACCGGGCTCTCGAGCAGGCTCTGCGCCTCTTCCCAGAACGCGAACGACTCCGTGGCGAGCCGGCAGCCGGTGGCCGTTCCCCACTGGCGGCGGACACCGCCCGGCTGGATGCCCGACTGGCCCGAGCCGGTTCCCGTGCGCTCGCAGACGATGACGGATGCGCCGCGCTCGCGCAGAGCCCGCGCCACGGCCAGACCGACGATCCCGGCGCCGACGACCGCGACGTCGACCGAATCAGCCCGCATCCCGCTCGGCGCGCTCGACGTTGGCCCGGACGACCTCGAGGGTCTGCTCAAGCTCGTGAGTCGGCGTGAACTCGACCGCCTCGCTGTCCTCCTCGAACGAGATCAGGTGCCCAGGCTCGACGTAGTACGCCTGCCCGCCGACCACGGTCTCCCGCCGCTCGCCGTAGTCGACGACGATCCGGCCCGAGAGCAGGTAGCCCCAGTGGTGGGCCTGGCAACGGTCCTCGGGAAGCCCCTTCAGGGAGGAGGTCGCGTCCATCCCCGCGGGCGCCGCCTCGATCCCGACCGTCATTCCTCCCCAGTCGGCCATGCGGGTGCTGTAGGTGGGCGTGATCTGTTGCAGCGGGAGCTCGTCACGTGAAGCGCAGGGCATGCGTGCCTCCTGGTCGTGGGTGCGTACGATGAACGAGATGCGAGGCCGGTTCGAGCGAGCGCGGACACTGGCCGCGGAGTCCGGACTCGCCGGCCTCTACGTCACCGCCGGACCCAGCTTCCGCTGGCTGACCGGCGAGGTTGCGCATCCGGGCGGGTGGCCGCTCTGGCTCTCCGCCGTGCTCGTGCCCGTCGGGGGCGAGCCGGTGTTGGTCGTCAGCGAGATGCACGCCCGGATCTTCGAGCTCGACCGCTCCTCGGTGCGAACCGTGCTCACCTACCTCGACGGGCAGGATCCGGACGACGCGCTTCGGCGCGCCTTCGACGAAACGGGTCTCGACGGCGAGACGCTCGGGGTCGAGGACTCGCTCTGGTTCGGGGATGCCGCCTTGCTCGCAGCAGCCGTTCCGGCGGTGCGGCTGTGCCGCGCCAGCCGTGTCTTCGACCGGCTGCGGGCAGTCAAGGACGCGGACGAGCTCGAGCACCTGCGACTCGCGGCCGCCGCGCACGACGCGGGCTACCGGCGAGCGGCCGAGGTGCTCCGGCCCGGCGTGACGGTCGCGGAAGCGGGAACCGAGATCGTCCGCGCCATGATCGAGGCGGGCTCGGAGTCGCTGGAGATCGCCGGTGCCTTCCACCACCTGACCGACCGCCGCTTCGAGGCCGGCGAGATCGTCGACGTCGACCTCTTCCCCGGCTCGCACGGCGGCTACCGTGCCGACACGGCCCGGAACGTCTTCCTCGGAGAGCCGAGCGCCGAAGCGAGGCGGCTCTACGAAGCCACTCTGCACGCCTACGACGCGGCCGTCGCGGCCGTCCGCCCCGGCGTCAGCGCCGAGTCGATCCATATCGCCTGCGCCGCCGCGATGGCCGACGTCGGCTACGAGCAGGTCTGGAAGGTCGGTCATGGGGTCGGGCTCGGCGACGCCCACGAGCCACCCCTCCTCCAGCTCGGAAACGACGACCCGATCGAGGAGGGCATGGTCTTCACGATCGACCCGGGCGCCTTCATCGCCCGCGACACCCCGATCCACGTCGAGGACACCGTCGTCGTCACAGCGACTGGCTGCGAGGCGCTGAACACGTTCACGCGCGAGCTCATCGTTGTCTGAGCCCTGGCACCGCCTTGCGGGGGACGCTCATGCCCTGCCTTCGCTCCGCTCGGCGAAGTGCGGGAGCACGCGCTCCGCGAAGAGCTCGAGCGAGCGCTGACTCGCCTCGAGCGAGAGCCCGGGGAGACGCGCCCAGAAGAAGAGCCGATCGAACGACTGCCGCTCGTAGAGACGCTCGATCCCAGCGCTCACCTGCTCGGGCGTTCCGATCAGGTAGCGCTCGCGTGGGAGGTCGTCCGCAGTCGCCGCCGTCGCAGCCGGGGTCTCGCCGCCCGCCGCGAACCACTCGCGGTAGCGGTTGTACTGGTAGCGGAGGTGCTCGCCGATCTCCGCCCAGGAACGCTCGGGATCCTCGGTGACGAAGACCGTGGGGTTGACTGCGACCTGGAACGTGGCGGGATCGTGACCGGCCCCAGCCAGCGCTTGCCGATAGGTCGCGTAGTGCTCGACCGGGATGTAGGCGTCGGGCATGAAGTGGCAGCCGAGCCGCCCGGCGCGCTCTGCGGCCTTGGCCGTGCCGCCGCCGAGCCAGAGCGGCGGGCCGCCCGGCTGGAGCGGGGTCGGCGTGACCGTGACGTCCTCGAAGTCCCAATGGGCGCCGTGATGGGAGAACGGCTCCCCTGTCCAGGCTCGGCGAGCGATTTCGATCAGCTCTTCGGTGCGCGTTCCCCGCTCCGCCCGCGGCACGCCGAGCGCGCGGAACTCGTCGCGCCGGTAGCCGAGGCCGAGGCCGAGCTCGAGCCTGCCGCCGCTGAGCTGGTCGACGAAGGCGGCGTCCTCGGAGAAGCGGATCGGATGGTGGAACGGCGCGAGCAGGACGGCCGAGCCGAGCCGGATCGTGGTCGTCCGCACGGCGAGAGCGGCGAGGAACGGGAAGACCGAGGGGAGATAGCCCTCGTCCGTCACGTGATGCTCGGAGACCTGCACCGACTCGAAGCCGGCCGCCTCCGCCCAGGCGATCTGGTCGAGGGTCTCGCGATAGAGCTCCGCGTAGGGCCGCTCCCAGCGCGAGGGGTTCCGCAGGTCGTACCAGACGCCGAACCTCATCGGATGTAGCTCGCGCCGTTGACGTCGAGAGTCGCTCCCGTCAGGTGGCGGACGCGGCCGGTGGCGAGGAACGCGACGAGGCCGGCGACGTCGTCGGGCGGCACCCACTCCCCCATCGCGAGCGTCGCGGTCAGCGCCTCCTCCCCGCCCCGGCTCGCGGCGGCCCGCTCCGACATCCCGGTGCGGACGACGCCCGGCGCGACGACATAGGAGAGGACGCCGTCGGCCGCGTGGTTGCGCGCGATCGTCTGCGCCATCGCCTTGACCGCGGCCTTCGACGCGGCGTACGCGACGAGGTCGGAGTTGCCGGCGCCGCGCTGCGCCGCCCAGCTCGAGAGCGTGATCAGCGTGCCGCCGCCGTGCTCGCGAAAGTGGCGCACGGCTTCACGCACGAGCGAGGCCGGGGCGAGCACGTTGACGCGCACCGTCCGCTCCCAGGCCTCGTTCCAGATGGATTCCTCGGCGTCGAGCGCCGTCTCGAGCATGACCGCCGCGTTCAAGACGAGGACGTCGATCGGGCCACGCCAGGCGACGGCTTCCGCCCAAAGCTTCGCCGGCGCCTCAGGGTCGATCAGGTCCGCCTGGAGGAGTAGCTTCCGGTCGTCTGGGATCGCCGCGGTGGCCTCGCGGGCGCCAGCCTCGTCGCCTCCGTAGTGGGCGACGACATCGGCGCCCTGCTCGCCGAGCGCTCGCACAATCGAGGCGCCGATCCCCTTCGAGGCGCCTGTGACGAGGATCGTCCTTCCATCCAGACTCATTTCGGTTCCTCGTAGTGGTCGTCGCCTTCGAGGTACGCAGGCGCGTTCAGGACGAGGTAGGCGATGTCGCCCTCGAGGGAGTAGAGCTCGCCGCGCGGGACGATGACGACGTCGCCGGCTTCGGCGACGACCGGTTCGGCAGCTCCGAGCGTGAAGCGGGCCGAGCCTTCGAGGACGTAATAGACGCGGGTCGCGTTCGGCGTCCAGAGCGGCCGGTGCGCGCCCGAGAGACGCACGTGGGTCAGGCTCAGCCCCGCATTGTCCTCGGAGCGGACGAGCGCCCGCATGACGAGATCGTCCTCAGGCGCCTCCACCTCGGGTCGCTCGCGGCCCCGGATCAGCATCAGAGAACGCCCGCGTCGACGGGGATGAGCGCGCCCGTGATCCCTGCGGAGAGATCGCTCGCGAGGAAGAGGGCGGCGCGCGCGACGTCCTCCTCGGTCGCCATCCGCCCGAGCGCGGTGCCGGCGGCGGCCTCGGCGAGCGCGTCGGCGACCGGCAGGCCGCCCTCAGCTGCGCGCCGCTCGATGCGGGCGCGGAGCGCGTCCGTCAAGATCGGACCCGGCGCGAGCCCGTTGACGCGGATCCCGGATCTGCCCGCGTCGAGCGCCGCCGTCCGGATCAGGCCGAGCACGGCGTGCTTGGACGCCGTGTAGACGGGCTGGCTGCGGTGGGCGCGCCAGGCGTTCAGCGACGCCATCGCGACGATCGAGCCGCCGTTCTCGCGCAGAGCCGCCACGCCGTGCTTGAGCGTGGCCGCCACTCCGCGTACGTTGACCGCGAAGACCGCGTCGAGCTGAGCGAGATCGAGCTCGTCCGTCTTGCTCCAGGCCGGGACGACGCCGGCGTTCGCCACGACGACGTCGAGGCGGCGGAAGCGCTCTCTCGTGGCCGCGAACGCTGCTGCGACCGTATCCTCCACGCTCACGTCGGCGACGAGGCCGGCCCAGCCTGCGGGCGTCGCGCCGGCCTCGAGATCGACGACCGAGCCGGTTGCTCCCGCCGCGGCAAGCTCGCGTGCGATCGCCGCCCCCAGCCCGCGGGCGCCGCCCGTGACGAGCGCGACCCGCCCCTCCAGCAGGCCGGGCACTACGTCGCGACCTTGGCCCAGTCTTCGGTGGCGTCGCCGCCGTCGCCCTCGACCGGCGCCGGCCGCTTGCGCTTGTACGCGCGCCACGTCGTGGCCCAGGTAGACGGGTCGTCCAGGTTGCGCCCGTCGAGCTGGCGGATCGCCTGGCTATGCGGCGCCGAGCGAACGAGCTCGGGGTCGGAATATGCCTCCTCGACGACGTGCGCGAGGACGTCGATCCACTCGTCCACGTCCTCCTTCGACCACATCTCGCCCGCCTCGGGCGTGAACGGCTGCGGCACGAGCCACGGCTCGTGGCTGAGCCAGAACGCGTCGATTCCGAAGTCGACCATGCGGTTCTGCACGTCGACGACCGTGATCCCGGTGTCCTCCTCGAGCTGCCCGAGGCTGTAGCGCGTCATCTCGAGGCGCGGCGCGGTCAGGTGCGGTTGCGACTTCTCGACGCCACGGATCTCGAGCAGCCGCTTCTCCATGTAGTTGTTGAGGAGCACGGAGATGTCCGAGGCCTCGTCGATCCCCGCGGCGCCCATCGCCCGGCTCCAGGTGTAGGCGTAGACGAGCTGCGGCACGTTGCCGAAGAACTCGCGCACCTTGCCGATGCTCTCCGGCCGGTCGCGATCGAGGCGATAGCGGTCGCCTTCCTGCACGACGACGGGCGAGGGCAGGAAGCGCGCGAGCTCCTCGGTGCAGCCATAGGCGCCGACGGCCGGGCCGCCGCCTGCCTTCGGCGCTCCGAAGGTCTTGTGGAGCATGTACATGCAGGCGTCGAAGCCGAGGTCGCGGGCCTTCAGCTTCCCCATCACGCCGTTGAAGTTGGCGTGGTCGTAGAAGCAGAGTCCGCCGGCGTCGTGGACGATCTCGACCCACGTATCGATCTCGGGGTTGTAGATCCCCATGTCGTCCGGATTCCCGACCATCAGCGCCGCGGTGCGCTCGGAGACGGCGGCCCGCAGCGCCTCGAGCGAGGGATAGCCGTTCTCCTCGAGCGGGAGCGTCACGATCTTGAAGCCCGCGGCTGCGGCGGTCGCCGGGTTGCACGGATGCGCCTGGATCGTCGTCACGATCTCGTCGCGCTGCGCGAGCTCGCCACGCAAGGAGTGATAGCCGCGGGTGATCACGGCGTTCGTGTACGCGGCGTGGGCGCCGCCGCCCGGCTGGAAGACGAACTGATCCATCCCCGAGAGCCCGCGGAGGATCAGGTCGAGCCCGTGGACGAGCTCGAGCACGCCCTGCAGCGTCTCGTCGTCCTGGTCGGGGTGCAGCTCCGCGACCTCCGGCCGCGCGACGAGCTCCCACGCGAGGCGCGGGTTGTACTTCATCGTGCAGGTGCCGAAGAGGCTGACGCCCATCATCCCGAGCGTCTCCTGGGAGAGGTGGAGGTAGTGCCGGAGAACCTCCGGCTCGGAGAGCTCGGGCAGCTCCGGCGGCTCGGCGCGGCGCAGTCCGGCCGGCACGAGCTCGGCTGGATCGCCCACCGCCTCCAGTACCTCGGGCTCGATGTCGTCGAAGACGATCCCGCGCCGCCCCGGCTGCCCCAGCTCCATGACCAGCGGCTCGTCCCAGACGGCAGCGTGGTACCGCCTCATGCGAGCACGTCCGAAACGGCATCGACGAGCCTGTCGATGTCCTCGCGCGTGTGCACCTCGGTGACGCAGGTGAGGGCGCTCTGACCGAGCTCCGGGAAGTCGCGCGAGAGGTCGTTGCCGCCGAAGATCCCACGCTCGCGCAGGCCGGCGTTCACGTCCGCCACCGTCTTGCCGGCGCCGTCGAAGCAGACGACCACCTCCTTGAAGAAGCCATCCGGGAAGAGGACGCGGACGCCGGCGATCTCCCCGAGCCGCCGGGCGGCGTAGTGGCTGCGCCCGACGATCAGGCGGCCGAGCTCCGCGAATCCCTCCGGTCCCAGGAGCGCCATGTAGGCGGCGTTCGCGACGGCGTGGAGGTAGACCGAGTTGCCGGTCCAGTCGTTGCCCTCCTCGCGGAGCCCGTAGGAGGTCTGGTGGAAGAGCGCGATCCCGAAACCGTGCTCGCCGGCGATGGTCTCGGCGATGCTCAGGTTGAGCGTCGGATACTCGTGCGCGTAGCGCTCCTCGTCGCGCGTGGCGATGAAGCCGCCCGCTCCGCCGCCGCACGACATGTGGACGCCGAGCGGCTGGACCGAGCCGACGACGATGTCGGCGCCGTAGTCGGAAGGAGGCGCGACTAGCCCGAGCGAGATCGGGTCGACGCCGACGATCGTCTCGGCGCCGACCGCGCGCGCGAGCGCCGCGATCTCCGCGCCATTCTGCTCGAGCGTCCCGAGGTAGCCCGGGTTCTCGAAGAGCACCGCCGCGGTTCGCGACGAGAGCTTCGCGCGCAGGTCGTCGAGGTCGAGCCCTCCCGTACCGGAATCGTGCTCGACGAGCTCGATCTCGATGTGGCCCGGGAGCTCGGCGGCGCCGCAGTAGGTTCGGATCACGGCGAGCCGCTCCGGGCCGAGCCGGCGCGGGACGAGGACGTGCGAACGGCCGGTCAGGCGAGCGGCCATCCTGACCGCGTGCCCCTCGGCGCAGCCCCAGCTATAGACCGGCAGGCCGACGAACTCCATCCCGAGGAGCTCGCCGAGCTGGCTCGCGAACTCGAACCACGCCTGGTTGCGGCCGTGGTCGGAAGACGGAGTGCCCCAGACCGGCGTCAGGAACTCGCTGCGGCGGGCGATCTCGTCCACGATCGCCGGCACGTGGTGCTGCCAGATCCCGCCGCCCAGGAAGCTCAGGTTCCGCTCGCACGTCTCGTTGCGGGCGAGCAGGTCGAGCAGGTGCCGCCGCAACGCCGGCTCGGAGGTCAGCGCCGGCGGCAGGTCGAGCTCGCCCTGGAAGCGGTGCTCAGGTGGGATCTGGACGAAGAGCGACTCGACATCGGGGACGCCGATCGCATCCAGAAGCTCGCGGTGCTGCTCCTCGGTCGAGTTCGGCATGTACGGGTGCGCCTTCATGCAGCGACCTTGCAGACAAGCGTCCGCCGGGGTGCGACGTGGACGCGGCGGTAGCCCGTGAGCTCGGAGTCCAACTCGGGATCGCCCGTGTCGACGCGCAGCCACGGCGGGTCGAGGCCGAGGAGCTTCCCGAGCCCCGCGACCACCTCGACGTTCTCGAGCCCGATCCGGCGGAGGACAGCCGGGCTGACCTGCTGGTTGCCGCGGCCGAGCAGAGCTCCCTGGCCGCCGACGACGCCGACGACGAGCGTCGCCGCCTGCCCGTCGATCAGCTCGAGCAGCTCCCGCTCGCCGAGGTCGGCGCCGGCGAGCTTGCCGCCGCGGACGGCGTCGACGCCGAGCAGCGTCTTCGTGAGCCCGAGGTGCTCCATTATGCGCCGGGTGGTCGTCCCGGGCCCGAGCACGTAGACGCGACGCGGATCCAGCTCGCCCGCGAGGGAGCGGCAAACCGCCTCCAGCGCCGCCTCGTCCGTCGTCCCGGAGCGCGTCTTCGCAGATTGCATCCGGAGCCGATCTTCGGGAACCCGGGCGGCGCCGTAGAGCCGCGTCTCGATCCGGCCCTCGCGGAGGGCGTTCTCGTCGACGTCCACGACCTCGGCCTCGCGGAGCCGCGCGTTCGCGCCGTGGAGGACGAAGGCGGCGGCGACCTCACCGGCGTGCTCGGGGCTCGTCGCGAAGAGGGCAGAGTGCATCTTCACCCCCGTCGGGATCCCCAGGATCGGCACCCGGTCGCCGACGATCTCGTGGAGATCGCGAGCCGTGCCGTCGCCGCCGGCGAAGAGGATCAGATCGACCTCGCGGCGGGCGAGATCCCGCGCGGCGGCCCGCGTGTCGTCGGCGCTCGTCGATCCAGACCTCCCGGAAAGCACGGCGACCGCGAACCCGTGAGCCAGAGCGAGGTCGCCACCCATCTCCCCCGCCGCCGCGACGAGCTCGAGGCGAACCTCGTGTTTTCGGGACACAAGGTCTCGCTCGAGCCGCGCGAGCGCTCGGCCGGTTCGCTCGGCCGCGATCGGGGTGGCGCCCAGCTCGCGCGCGCGCTCGACCACGCCGTCGGTGCCCTTCAAGCCAACGCGGCCGCCCATCCCGGCGATCGGGTTGACGATCAGGCCGACGCGGGTCACCACAAACGCTCGCTGCGGAGCTCGGCGGCCACCTCGTCGACAGCACGCCGAACGGTTGTCACCAGCTCCTCGAGCTCGTCCTCGGAGATCACGAACGGCGGCGCGAAGGAGATCGCATCGGAAGCCGGGAGCGCGCGCGTGATCACGCCGAGCTCGAGGCAGCGGCGGGTGACGCGCGCCGCGACCTTCCCCAGCGGGTCGAAGCGCCGCGGCGGATCCTTCGCAGCCACGAACTCGAGCGCGCCGATCAGCGCCTGCCCCCGCACCTCGCCGACGAGCGGATGATCCGCGAGCTCGGCCCGCAGCCGCTCGTGCATGAACGCTCCGCGGCTCGCCGCCCGCGCGACGAGCCCCCCGTTCTCGATCAGGTCGAGGTTCGTCATCGCGACCGCGGCCGCGAGCGGATGGGAGCTGTAGGTGTAGCCGTGCCCGAATGGCCCGCTTTCGGCGCCGGCCTCGACGAGGACGCGCCAGACCCGCTCCGAGACGATGCAGGCCGAGAGCGGCACATAGCCCGAAGTGAGGCCCTTCGCAACCGTGATCAGGTCGGGCTCGATCCCGAAGACCTCGCTCCCGAACCACTTGCCGAGCCGCCCGAAGCCCGTGATCACCTCGTCCGTGATCAAGAGCACGTCGTGCCTGCGGAGAACGGCCTGGATCTTCTCGAAGTAGCCGGCGGGCGGGACGAGCACGCCCCCCGCGCCCTGGATCGGCTCGGCGATGAACGCGGCGACCGTGTCCGGCCCCTCGTGGAGGATCAGCGCCTCGAGGTCATCGGCGAGCTTCTGGGCGAAGTCCTCGTCGCTCTGGCCGGGCTCCGCCTCCCAGAGCCGGTGCGGCGCCGTCGTGTGCCGGATCATCGGCAGCGGCAGGTCGAAGTTCGCATGCACCCCCGGCAGCCCGGTCAGCCCGCCAGACATCACCGTGACGCCGTGGTAGCCGCGTTGCCGCGCGATGATCTTCTTCTTCTCGGGCCGGCCGAGGACGTTCGAGTAGTACCAGGCGATCTTCACCTGGGTGTCGTTCGCGTCCGAGCCGGTGCAACCGTAGAAGACCTTCGACATCCCGGCGGGCGCGAGCGCGATCAGCCGCTCGGCGAGGAGGGCAGGCGTGTCGGTTCCCATCGAGGAGAAGGAGTGGTAGTAGCCGAGCCGCTCGGCGTGGATCTTCAGCGTCTCCGCGATCTCCGGTCGCCCGTAGCCGACGTTCACGCACCAGAGCCCGGCCATCGCGTCGATGTAGCTGCGCCCGTGGATGTCGGTGAGGCGCGCGCCGCTTCCCTCCACGATCAGGCTCGGCGAGCCAGTCCGCTCGTGCTGGTCGAGCTGCGTGAAAGGGTGGAAGACGAAGCGGCGGTCGAGCTCCTCGACGTTCGCGGCATCGACGCGCTTGGGCTCGACGGCTATGACGGTCTCCTTTCGCGGCTGCGATGCGGAACGCCCTGATTCTGCATGCGGATGGGGAGGCGGCGGCGCATCAGCTCAGGATGGCGCTCAGGAACGCCTGGGTTCGCTCGTTCTGCGGACTCTCGATCACCTCGCGCGCGCCGCCCTCCTCGACGACGACGCCCTCGTCCATGAAGAGGACGCGGTCGCCGACCTCCCGCGCGAAGCCCATCTCGTGGGTAACCACGATCATCGTCATCCCCGATTCTGCGAGCCGCCTCATCTCCTCGAGGATCCCGCCGATCAGCTCGGGGTCGAGCGCGGAGGTCGCCTCGTCGAAGAGCATCAACTGCGGCCGCATCGCCAGGGCCCGCGCGATCGCGACGCGCTGCTTCTGGCCGCCGGAGAGCTGACTCGGATACTGCCCCGCCTTGTCGCCCATACCGACCCGCTCGAGCTCCTCGAGGCTCCGCTCCTTCGCGTCCCGGCGCGTCAGTCCGAGAGCGCGTGTGGGCCCGAGGGCGACGTTGTCGGCCGCCGTCATGTGCGGGAAGAGGTTGAAGTGCTGGAAGACCATTCCTATGTGCGTTCGGTAGAAGCGCAGCTCGCGCTCGTACCGCATCCGCTCGGCCGGCCGGCGACGGGGAACGTCACCCGTGAGGCAGTGACCGAGAAAGGTGACGCTGCCGGCGTCGGGCGGCGCGATGAAGTTGAGACAGCGCAGGAGGGTGCTCTTGCCGGAGCCGCTCGGGCCGATCACGACGAGCACCTCGCCCTTCGCCACCCGCAGGTCGACGCCGCGGAGCACGTGGAGCTCGCGCTCCTTCTGACCGCGATTGAACGACTTGTGGATCCCCTCCGCGATCACGACCTCCTCGCCGAGCTCGAGCTCCGCCGCCTCTTCGATCGCCGGCTCGCTCACGTCGGGACCCGGCCGCCGAACCGGTAGCGCTGCATCCGCTCGAGCGGAGAGGGGCCCGAGCCGCCTCCCCTCACATGACGCGCGAGACGGCGTTCGAGGAGCGCCGCGGCAGCGGAGATGAGCAGGATCAGGACGATGTAGGCGACGGCCGTCGCGGTAAAGAGCTCGAACGGCGCCCGCTCGGTGCTGACGAGCTGGATCGTCGTCCCCATCAGGTCGAGGAGGCCGATCACCGCGACGATCGACGAGTCCTTGACGATGTCCACGAGCTGGTTGACGAGGCCCGGCACCGCCACGCGACCGGCCTGTGGGAAGGTGACGCTCGAGAACGTCCGCGTGTGGCCGAGCCCGAGCGCGAGCGCGGCCTCGCGCTGCCCGTGGTCGACCGACTGGATCGCAGCCCGGTAGATCTCCGCCATGTAGGCGCTGTTCAGGAGCGTCAGAGCGACGACCCCCGCTGCGAAGGTGCCGAGGTTGATCCCGAAGACCGCGGAGATCCCGAAGTAGATGAAGAGCACGTAGACGTAGAGGGAGAGCGCCCGGAAGATCTGGGTGTAGGTGTACGCCAGGGCGCGAAGCGGCCGTGACGGGGCGAGGCGGCAGAGCGCGACGACGAGCCCCAGGACGAGCGAGAGGACGAACGAGATCGCCGAGAGCTGCAGGGTCAGCTTGAGCCCGTGAGCGAGCGCCCCGGCCGAATCCGGCACGACGTGCCACTGGAAGGTGTACGCGACCATCACGGGAGCCGCAGCACCCGCTCCAGCACAGTCACCCCGGCCGAGAAGACCGCGACGAGCGCCACGAGGATGACCGCAACCGCGGTGAAGGCCTCGAACGGGGTGAAGAAGTTGATGTTCAGGTCGTTCGCGACGCTGACCATGTCGCTGACGGCGATGATCGAGAGCAGGGTCGCGCCCTTGAGCAACCCGATGAAGACGTTTCCGAGCGGCGGGATCACGATCCGCAGCGCCTGGGGGAGCAGGACGTGGCGGTAGGTTCCGGTCCGGCTCAGCCCGAGCGAGCGCGAGGCCTCGGCCTGGCCGGCATCGAGCGCCTGAAGGCCGCCGCGGAAGATCTCGGCCGTGTAGGCCGAGCCGGTGAGCGTCAGGGCGACGATTCCCGCCTGCACGGGGCTGAAGTTGAGCCCGATCACGATCGCGACCCCGAAGTAGACCCAGTAGAGGAAGACGAGCAGAGGCACCCCCCGCAGGATCTGCACGTAGGCGAACGCGGGCGCGCTCAGCAGCCGGACGCCTGAGAGGCGCAGCACTGCGATCCCGATCCCGAGGGCGCACGCGAGCACGAACGAGATCGCGGTCACCCAGACGTCGAGCCACGCCCCGAGCAGGAAGAGATCCCAGCGATCGAGCACCGGCCCCCAGGCGAACTCGTATGCGAGCACGTTCGTCATCGTGGCGCCGATGCCCCTAAGACACGATGGGATCGACTACTGGCCGATCGTCTCCGCGTTCCCGTTGATCCCGACGACGGCGGTCTGGAGGTCGAACTTCTCGGTGTTCGGCACGACCCATTTCTCCCACAGGCTCTTGAACGTGCCGTGCGAAGCCTGATAGCGGGCCCAGTTCGAGACCCAGAGCCAGAGCTTCGTGTCGCCCTGGGTCATGAAGTAGCTGTTGGCATCGACGAAGAGCGGCGGCACGGGCAGCGCGGCGAGATCGTCGTTGCCGCCGAGGACGGACGACGTCGAGAACTCGCTGAAGATCGCGGCGTCGGCGCGACCGACGGCCACCTCCGTCGCGGCGTCGTTCTCGGACGCGAACTCGTTGAAGGTTGCCTTCGGGAAGAGCGCTCCCGAGCTCGCAGCCTGGGAGCTGCCCTGGAGGACTGCGAACTTCGACGTCGCGAGATCTTCGAGCGTGCTCGCATTCGAGTCCTTCTTGACGACGACCACGTTGGATTCGTAGAAGGCCGGGATGTCTGCGAAGTCGCCGCGGAGCGCGCGCGAAGGCAGGATCGTGACTGCGATTCCGAGCATGTCGAACTTGCCGGCAGAGAGGCCCGGGAAGAGCTGGGCGAACGGCGTCTCGACGTACTCGGGCGTGACCCCGAGCTCCTTCATCATCAGCTCGGTGATCTCGACCTGATAGCCGGTCGGCTTGCCGCTGTCGTCCTTGAACTGGAGGGGCGGGAAGCTCAGGTCGACTCCGAGCTTGGCCGTCTTCTCGCGGGTCCACTTGTCGAGGATCGAGTCGCCGGACGAGCTGGAGCTACCCCCCGCGGTCGTTGCGCCCGCGGGCGCGGCTGCATTGGGCTCGTCATCGTCGTCGCCCATGCAACCCGTGAGCCCGAGCACGCCGGCGCCGAGCAGTCCAACGCCGCCGGCTTCGAGTAGCCGCCGCCGGCTCGTCCCACCGCGGGCCGCGGCGCTCCCCGACTCGGCCGCAGGTGTCCCGGTCTCCACGTCGTGCGTGCTCATGCCTGTCTCCAATCGGAGTCGAGTGGCTTCCTCGTGTTCACGATACGAACAGTCGTGCGCTGAGGGTAGGTCCAGGCTACGCCCGCTCCGCAGTCGAGTCAAGCCTCCGCGTCAGGCTCGTGAGAGCGCGGGATCCGGCTCGAGCTCGTCGAGCAGCGCGTCGAGGTCGGCGACGAGCGGCGTGATCTGCCCGAGCCGCTCGCGCCCTTCGGCGCCGAGCTCCGCGAAGGTCGTCAGCGGCGGTCTGACGTCGCCGACCGGGTGCCCGACCGCGGCCGCGAGCGCCTTCGAGTAGCACTGGTGCCCGTAGGTCGGGTGCCCCTCGGCGATCACGTGGTCGATCCTGGAGATCAGGCGCTGGATCCGCTTCGCGTCCTCGATCCGGCCTGCGACGAGCAGGTCCCAGATCCGCGCGGAAGCCCGCGGGATGTAGTTCCCGTACGGATTGACGTAGCCGACCGCGCCGAGCAGGAACGACTCGACGATCCGCTCGCCCGCGAAGACGTTCATCACTCCGTCCGTCGCCTCGACGATGTCGTAGACGCGGGCGACGTCCATGCTCGCCTCCTTGATGTAGCGGACGTTCTCGAAGGCGCTCGTGAGCCGGGCGACGAGCTCCGCGGACATGTCCACGTTGGACGTGACCGGATTGTTGTAGAGCATGAGCGGGATCGAGACCGCCTCGGCGATAGCACGGTAGTAGGCGAAGATCTCGGCCTCGGTCGGGGTGTAGTAGTAGGGCGGCACGATCATCAGCCCGTCCGCCCCGAGCTCCTCGGCCTCCCGGCTGTAGCGGACGGCGTTCGCCGTCGAAGCGCTCATCGTCCCGACGAGCACGGGAATCCGGCCGTCCAGGTGACTGACCGTCTCCTCGACGAGCTGCGTCCGCTCCTCGTCGGTCACCGTCAGGAACTCGCCCGTCGTGCCGAGGACGATCACGCCCGGGACGCCCGACTCGAGCTGCCAGTCGAGCAACTCGCGCAGCGCGTCGATCGCGACCTGCGAGCCGTCGTCGGTGAAGGGGGTGACGAGGACCGAGTAGCTTCCGCGAAACTCGCTGGGCATCATGGTCTCCTTGCGCTCGGGGCCTGAACTCGACTCTAGCCGCAGCGGTAAGCGCTGCGACACGCTCGTCGTCGGCGGCGGCCTCACCGGCTGCGCGGCGGCTTACTACCTCGCGAAGGCCGGAGTCGATGTGATTCTCGTCGAGCGGCACAACCTGAACGCCGAGGCCTCTGGGCGGAACGCGGGCGGCTTCCACGTCCAGATCCAGTTCGAGCCCTTCGTCACGCTCGGCGAGGACTGGGCCCGCAGCTGGGCGCCCACGATCCCGCTCCTGATCGACGCGGTCCGGCTCTGGCAGGAGCTCCCCGCCGAGCTGGGGGCCAACCTGGAGGTGAAGGTGAGCGGCGGCCTGCTCGCCGCGGAGACCGAGGAGGAGCTGGCGGCGATCGAGCGGAAGGCGGCGATCGAGCGGGAGGCCGGGCTCGAGGTCGAGCTGCTCACGCGTGAGGAGCTGAGGCGGACCGCGCCGTATCTCTCCCACTCACTCGCAGGCGGGCTCCTCTGCCCGGTCGAGGGCAAGGCGAGCCCGCTCGTCTCGACCCCGGAGTTCGCGCGAGCGGCGCGGGCGAAGGGCGCCCGCTTCGCGCCCGGTCACGACGTGCTCGCGATCGAGCAGACCGGCGTCGGCTTCCGAGTCGAGACCGACCGCGGCCCGATCGAGTGCGTGCGGGTGGTCGACTGCGCGGGCACCGCCGCCGGACAGGTGGCGGAGCTCGTGGGCGTGCCGCTGCCCGTCGAGAGCGTCCCGCTCCAGGCGCACGTGACCGAGCCGATGGCGCCGCTCGTCCAGCATCTCGTCTACTGCGCGGGGGAGCCGCTGACGGTCAAGCAGTCCGTCCACGGCTCGATCCTGATCGGCGGCGGCTGGTCGTCGGAGCTCGACGACGCCGGCCGCGCCGACGTGAGCATGGCCTCCCTGCGCGGAAATCTCCGCGTCGCCACACGCGTGATCCCCGCCCTCGCCCACGTTCGCCTCCTCCGGATCTGGACCGGTTTCTGCAACGGCACCCCGGATCACCGTCCGATTCTCGGTGAGCTGGACGAGGTGTCGGGGTTCTTCGTCGCCTCGTTCCCGTACCTCGGCTTCACCGCGGCGCCCCTGATGGGAAAACTCGTCGCCGACCTCTCGCGGGGTCGGCCGGTGCCCTACGACCTGGCCCCGTTCTCTGCGGCCAGGTTCGACGCCGCCGCCGTCTAGTTGTAGTTCCTAAGTAGGTTGTTCATCCGGGCCTCCTTGGAGGCTGGTGGTTGTCGATGCCCCCAGCTCCAGAGGAGGACCCAGATGAGGCTGCACGGTAACGCGAGGACCTGTCCGCATAGC
>JBPCJB010000155.1:0-17443 GCA_051005735.1 Gaiellaceae bacterium
AGCACGAGCCGGGCGCCTGGGACTTCGCGCGCAAGCTCGTCTCGCAAGGCGTCACGCTCGACGCTATCCCGCTCGGAGCCGACGTCGACCCTGCAGCGTTCCTCCGCCTCTGTGCCTACCTCGCCCGGCGGCGGCCGACGATCCTGCACACGCACCTCGTCCACGGCGACGTCTACGGCCAGCTCGCCGGCACGGCGATGCGCGTGCCGGTACGCGTGAGCACGAAGCACGGCTTCAACGAGTTCCGCGAGGGTCGCGGCTTCGCGCTCGCCGATCGCTCGATCGCCGCCCTCTCGCACCGCCACATCGCGATCTCGCGCGGCCTCGCGCGCTACCTGAAGGAAACCGAAGGCTTCGCGGAGGAGACGTTCGAGATCGTCCACTACGGGATCTGCCCGCAGCCGGACGCGCGCCCCTACGACGGCGACGTGCCGCGCCTGCTCTGCGTGGGCCGGCTGATTCCGATCAAGGGGCACCTAGTGCTCTTGCGGGCCTTTCGCGACGCGCGGGCCGAGATCCCGGAGCTCGAGCTCGAGATCGCCGGCCGCGGCCCGCTCGAGCCGGCCTTGCGCGCCTATGCACGCGAGCTCGGGATCGAGGACTCGGTGTGCTTCCTCGGCCAGGTGAACCCGATCCAGACGGCGATCGAGCGGACCGCGATCAGCGTCGTCCCGTCGCTCGGCGAGGGCTTCGGAATGGTCGCGCTGGAGGCGATGGAGCGAGCGCGGCCGGTGATCGCCGCCGCGATTGGCGGCCTCGGCGAGCTCGTCGAGGACGGCCACACCGGCCTGCTCGTCGCGCCCGGCGAGTCGGAGCCGCTCGCCCGCGCGATCGTCGAGCTCGCCTCGAATCCCGAGCTGGCGAAAACGATGGGCGAGGCAGGCCGCGCTCGCGCGCTGGACCGCTTCCTGGAGGAGCGATGCACCGACCGGACGGAGCTGCTCTATTTTGAGTCGCTGCGCAAGCTGAGCATCCGCAGAAGCGGATGCTCATCGCGCGAAGATCCCTAAAGGGGCCGCTTCGCGGCCCGCCCCTGGGTTTCGTCAACGTAGATCTGCACTGTCCGCTCGGCCATCGCGGCGACCGAGAACTCGCTTCGCGCTCGAGCGAGACCGTTCGCACCCAGACGGCCCGGCGCGGCGAGGACTCTGGTGAGCGCGGCTGCGAGCGCTGCCGGATCGTCGGGTGGGACGAGCACGCCCGTCTCGCCGTCGACGACGATCTCGGGGATCGAGCTGACGCGCGAGGCGACGACCGGCAGCCCGCAGAGCATTGCCTCCAGCAGCGCCAGCCCGAAGCCCTCCCAGCGGGCGGGATGGACGAGGACGTCCGCACGCCGCAGCACCACCGCCACGTCGCCTACGCGACCGGGCAGCAGCAGTCGAACACCGCGCGCTCGGGCGAGCGCTTCGAGCCGCGCGCGCTCAGGCCCCTCTCCGAGAACGACGAGCGTCGCGTCGATCCCGGCCAGCGCCTCGACCGCGACGTCGAGACCCTTCTGCCGCACGAGCCGCGAGATCGCGACGACGAGTTTCCCCTCGGGCAGTTCGAGCTCGTTCGACCCCCACGCCGCCGGCGGCTCGTCCAGACCGTAAGGGACGACGGCGAGCTTCTCCGCCGGCAGACCGACTCGCTCGACGTTGAACCGGCGCAGCGCCTCGGTGATGCAGATCGCGCGGGCCGCGCGCCGCGTGAGCGCGCGCTCGACGAAGCGGAACGGGCCGGTGCGGAACGGATCGTCGTTGTGCTTCGTCGAGACGAGCAGCCGGCGTCCCCGGACGAGCGCGCCGAGCACGTCCGCGTGGACGAGATGCGTGTGGACGATCTCCGCGTCCCCGAGCGCGCCCCTCAGACCGCGAGCGGCGCCGAAGCGCGCGTACGGCACCCCGCTGCGGTCGAGCTCGTCGTAGAAGGGCTGCGGATCCCAGCCGTCGAGATCGTCGAGCCCGACGAAGCGCGCGTCGACGCCCAGCGCCTGCAGCGCGGGGAGCAGCGTCAGCAGATGGCGCTCGGAGCCGCCGATCCCCCGCATTCTGTGCACGTGGGCCGCTCTCACGCCGGGCGCCGCCGTCGCCACAACCGCTCTAGCGCGACAGCCGCCAGCAGCGCGAGCAGGAAGTCCCAGGGGACGCGATAGCGGACGTTGCCGACGAAGACCATGGCCGCGACCGTGTTGTAGGCGAGGAGCGCGACCGCGAGCACGGCGAACGAGCGCGAGACGAGGAAGAGCCCGGCGAACGCCAGCACGTAGAGCACCCCCATGTAGAGCGGCTCGCCCCAGTCCTTCGCGACGCCGACGAGCCCCTGGCTCCGCTCCTCGCGCTCGACACTGAAGGTCGGGTTCCAGAGCATCCCCGCAGCCTGCGCCGCCAGCTTCCCCTTCTCGCCGGGCTGCTCGCGCCAGAAATCGGTCACGAGCCCCCGGTAGAACCGCATCTGCGCGCACTCGTCCACTTCGATCAGCTCGCCGCGATCCAGGAAGATCGCCGCCTGGAACTCGGGCGAGAGCTGCGCGCCCGGGATGTTCGGGACGTCGTCGATCCACTTGCCGTCCGCCAGGAGGTCGTAGGTCGCCGGATTGTTCGCCTTCCAGAGCGCGCGCGTGTCGGTCGTGAGCGCGTAGCAGCCGACAGAGACCTTGTTTCGCACGACCCACGGCGCCAGCACGAGGACGATCGCGGCCGCACCCGCGGCGCCGAGGGCGACGATCGTCCGCACTGCTCGCAACTGCCAGGCGAGATAGCCGAGGACGACGAGCGGCAGCAGCACGAGTCGCGAGTTGCCGAGGATCGCGAGCCCGAGCAAGGCCCCAAGCCCCGCCCCACAGAGCCACGAGGCTCCGAAGAAACCCTTGTGTTGTTCCAACACAAGCCTCTCGGCTGCCACCAGCGTCAGGAGGACGATCGCTGCCGCGAGCAGCGTGTCCAGGATCTCGCGGTTGACGTGCACGTCGTGCCAGACGAGGTACGGGTGGAGGCTCGCGAGCACGGCAGCGACGATCCCCACTCGCGCCGACGCGATCCGCCTCCCGATCTCGTAGACGAGGAGCGCCGTCGCGACCGCGACGAACGTCTGCGCGAGCCCGACGACGAGCCAGTGCCGTCCGAAGATCCAGTAGAGCGGCGCGAGGAAGAAGGTGTAGAGCGGCTGCGTGTACGCCGACGGGACGCCCGGGATGAAGCCGACCGTCCCGCTCGCGACGAGCGTGCGCGCAAAGTCGTCGCTCTTCTCGGTGTAGGCGAGGAGGATGTCGCCGCGCTCGATCGCGACGACGGCGAGTCGCGGCAGCGCGCAGGCGGCCGCGACGAGCGCGTAGGCATGCCGACCCCGCACGGTCAGCGCGCGGCGAGCGAGTCGACGCGCGTGTCGAGCGCCGAGGCCGGCAGGGCCTCCGACTCGACGTAGAACCGCTGCCACAGCTCGAGCATCAGCAGGCACCAGAGGCGGTGCCCGTGGTCGCGGCTGCCGGAGAGGTGCTCGTGCAGAAGCCGCTTCACCTCCGCGGGCCGGAACTGGCCGCGCTCGCGCGCCCGGCGGTCGAGCAGCAGATCGGACGCGAGCTCGCGCAGGTCCTCGCGGAACCAGCGGCCGAGCGGGACGCCGAACCCGGTCTTGCCGCGCGCGGCAACTCGCTCAGGCAGATCCGCGGCGAATGCGCGCCGCAGCGCGAGCTTGCCGTGCAGCCCCCTCATCCGCAGCCGGTCCGGGAGCGCCAGGCCGAGCTCCAGAACCTCGTGGTCGAGGAATGGCGAGCGCAGCTCGAGCGAGTGCGCCATCGAGGCGAGATCGGCTTTCACGAGCAGGTCGCCGGGCAGGTACGTCTGGATGTCGTGGAGCTGGAGCGCGCGGATCCCCTCACCCGACGGCGCCGGCGGCGAATAGCGCGCCGGCCGCGCCTCGTCCGTCCAGAGCCGCTCGCGCAGCTCGGGCGAGAAGACCTCCGTCAGCCGCGCATACCGGCGCCCTGCTTCCGCCGCCGCGACCTCCGCGAGCCGCGCCGCGCGGAAGGCCAGCGAGCGCGGCTCCGTCCGACCCGACGGCAGCGCCCGCAGCGCCCGCGCTCCCAGTGCCGGCAAGACGGGCACGCGTCCGAGCGCCGCCGCCAGCCCGTGCGCGCGATAGCGCTCGTAGCCCGCGAACGCTTCGTCGCCGCCGTCGCCCGCAAGCGCGACCGTGACGTGCTCGCGCGCCAGCTCGGAGACGAGGAGCGACGGCAGCGCCGCCTCGTCGCCGAAAGGCTCGTCGAACGCCCACGCCACCCGCGGGAGCAACTCGACCGTGTCGAGCGCGACCTCGAGCTCCTCGTGACGGGTTCCGTAGCGCTCGGCGACTGCGCGCGCATACGCGCGCTCGTCGTACCGCACGTCCGGAAAGCCGATCGTGAACGTGCGCACCGGCGCCGAGGACGCCTGCGCCATCAGCGCGACGACGATGCTGGAGTCGATCCCGCCAGAGAGGAGCGCGCCCAGCGGCACGTCCGCGATCAGGCGTCGCCGGACAGCCGCGCGAACCTGCTCGCGCACCAACTCGAGCCACTCCTCGTCCGAACGCTCCACCGGCTGCGGCTCCAACTGCCAGTACGGCTCGAGGGTGATCGAGCCGCCCTCCCAGACGAGCACGTGGCCCGGCGGAACCTTTTTCACGCAGCGCAGAGCGGTCTCAGGCCCCGGCACGTATTGCAGCGCGAGAAAGGCGTCGAGCCGATCGAGGTCGAGCTCGCGCGAGACCGATGGCAGCCGCAGCAGCGCCTTCAGCTCCGAGGCGAACGCGAGCGTCCCATCGGGCAGCTCGGCGTAGAGGAGCGGCTTCTTGCCGATCCGGTCGCGCGCGAGTACGAGCCGGTCGCGCGAGGCGTCCCAGAGCGCGAGCGCGAACATCCCGTGCAGGTGCCGCGGAAACGCGGTTCCGTACTCCTCGTAGGCGTGCGGAATGACAGGCGTGTCACCCGTGCCGGGGATTCGGTGACCCCGGGGCGCGAGCTCCTCCCGGAGCGCCTGGAACTCGTAGAGCTCGCCGTTGAAGACGCAGGTGACGCCGCCCTGCTCGTTCGTGACGGGCTGGGAGCCGGTGTCGAGGTCGATCACCTGCAGGCGCCGGTGGCCGAGAACGCAGTGGCCGAGGGCGTCGACGCCGCCCTCGTCGGGGCCGCGGTGGCGGAGCGCGTCGATCATCCGCTCCACGAGCGCAGGGTCGGGCGGAGCGTGCCGCGATACTAGGCCGGCGATGCCGCACACGGCTACACGGTACGCGGTGGCCTCCTGCCACGTCGAGCGACCGCTGGACGACCGGGTGTGGGGGCGATTCGCGCGGCTCCAGGCGGTCCGACCGGGTGGCTTCCGGGTCGCGGCGCTGCTCCGCCCGCCCGATTCCGAGGCCGGCGAGGACGAGCAGCGCTGGCTCGAGCGCGCACGCGCGGCGGCGGCTCAGGGGCCACTCGGTCACCACACGCACTGGACCTCGCCGACGCACGCCCGCCCGACAGGCGACGGCGAGCCGGCCGAGCGCGTCCGCCGGGAGGGCGAGTGGCTCCGGGAGCAAGGGCTTCGCGCAACGCTCTTCTGCGGCGGCGGCTGGTACATGGACGAGTCCGTCGCGCGCGCTGTCGCCGCCTTCGGCTACGCGGACTGCACCGCGACGAGCTTCCGGCCTCCGTATCTCGAGGCGGGAGCGCCCAGGCTCGCGCTCGCCGCGCCCGGACGGCTCGCGCTCCCGGAAGGGGGCGAGCTGCTCGAGCTGCCCACCACGCACTCGCTCGGGATGGCGACACGGGCGGCGCTGCGTCTCCGCGCGCCCAGCGAGCCCGTCGTCCACGTCTACTTCCACGACACCGACTTGCTCGACCGGCGCCGCGCCGCCGCTCTGCGCTTTGCGCTCGAGGTGCTCGGCCGGCGCACAACGGTGACCGACCTCGATGCGCTGGCGCGGCTAGTGGACGGGGATGTGCCGGTTCAGGATCTCGTTGTAGCGCTCCGTCAGGACGCGCCAGTCGAGTGAGCGCCCGTACGCGCCCGCGGTCTCGGCGAGCGAGCGTCGAGCCGCCTCGTCCTCCGCCAGCCGGACGACCGCGTCGACGAACTCCCGCGGCGACTCGACGAGCAGCCCGGCGGACGCGACGCGCACGACCTGCGTCACGTCGTAGTCGTACGCGACCGTCGGCACGCCAGCGCCCATGTACTCGGCGATCTTGACCGACTGGATCCCCTGGTCCTTCGTGCGCGGATAGAGGCCGACGTCGAAGTTCGCAACGTGGGCCAGCAGCCGCTCTCTCGGAAGGCGGCCAAAGACGACGACGCCGAGCGCGCGGGCCCGTTCCTCGATCTCCCTGCTCGCGCCGCCGAGCAACCAGAGCCGCGCACGCGGCGCGCGAAGCCGGATCTCGCTCCAGAGGTCGAGCAGATGCTCAACGTTGTAGAGCGGGTTCTCGCCGCCGCGGTCGCCTGCGGCGAGGAGCCAGGCCGCCATGTAGCCGACGACGAAGTCCCCCGGCTCGCGGCGGCGCCGCGCGACGGCCTCGACGTCCTCGGCCCGGAACGAGGAGAGGTCGACGCCTTGCGGGATCACGTAGTGCGGCTTCTCGACCCTAGGCGCCCCGAAGGAGAGAGCCGCCCGCTCCTCCGTAACGACGTAGGCCTGCACCTGCGGGCTCCCGAGCTGCGCCGCGTCGCGCTCGGTGAAGCGAGGGTCATCCACGTCGGAGACGACGGGACCTTGGAAGTGCGGGATCTGCTCGTTGTCGGTCGTGAAGAGGCCGTGGTACCGCCGCGCGCCCAGACGGATGAGGTGCGGCTCGAGGCGCGGGCGGAGCGGCCGCATCAGGACGCGGTATTGCAGGCCCCGGAGCGCGCGCCGGTCCGAGAGCATCGCCAGGTGAGCGTCGACCCGGTCGAGTCGCGGTAGGAGCTCCGCGTAGCGCGGGTTGTTGTGCCCGCGGAACCAGTGGCTGAGGAAGAAGATCCGGTCGCCGGGGACGTCGCGACCCGCGACGAGCGCGCGGAAGGTCCGCCTGCGCATGCCTGATGGCTCCGTCACGGGGGCCGAACCCTAGCTACATGGTTGCGCGCGGGAAACCGGCCGCGGTTCGCCGTACAATGGCCTGTCGTGGCGCTCGAGCCCCTCTCGCCGTCGCACCAGCGCGGCGTCCGCCCCCCGGTCGAGCAATCGAATCCGCCGCCCGCCGACGTCCGCTCCGGACGACCCTACGCGCTCCTCGCCGCTCCGCTGCGCACCCTCGGCAGGAGGCTGCTCAGCGTCGCCACCCTCGCCACGCTCGACATCGCTGGGCTCGCGCTCGGGATCTACACGGCACTCGTCCTCCGCGAGCTCGTCTACGGCAACTCGGACATCCTCTGGGGCCTCCTCTGGAAGGGGCCCTCGACCTGGCTTCCCTTCCTCGCGCCGATCACTGTGCTCGTCTTCTGGCAGTCCGGCCTCTACGCCTCGCGCGAGCGCCGCGCCGGTCCCGGCACCGTCGTCTCCTCGCTCGTCCTGATCGCGCTCGTCGTGCTCGCTTTCGGGATCGGAACCGACTACGACTTCACGACCTCTGGCTTGATCCCCGTCGCTACTGCGCTCAGCGCGATCACGATCGGGCTCTTCCGCGCCGCCTACGCGTCGGCGACGGCGGAGCTCCTGCGCGTCTCGGGCGTGCGCAGGCGCGTGATCCTCGTCGGCCACGGCGAGGCGCTGACGGCGTTGCACCGAACCCTCGGAAGCGGCCGAGGCAACATCGACTACGAGTTCGTCGGCGCGATCGCACACGCGGGCGAGCCGGGCCTGCGCGTGCTCGGCGAGCTCGCCGAGCTCTCGGAGATCCTCTCGCGTGAGCGGGCGGACGAGCTGATCCTCGCCGAGGAGGATCTCGACGAGGAGCGGGTGCTGGCGATCGTCGAGGCCGCGCACAGCCGCGGCGTCCGGGTCCGGCTGGCGCCGAAGACGACGGAGTTGCTCGTCCAGCGTGGCGAATACGTCCCCGGTGAGGGCGCGCCGCTCTTCGAGCTCCGGCCACCCGTGCTCGCCGGCGCCGACTGGATCGTCAAACGCACCTTCGACACCATCGTCAGCCTGTTGGTCGTCACCGTCGGACTGCCGTTCTGGCTGCTCGTCGCGGCCGCGATCAAGCTCGACTCGGGCGGCCCGATCTTCTACCTCGACCGGCGCGTCGGCGTCGGCGAGCACGAGTTCCCGATGTTCAAGTTCAGGACGATGGTGCAGGGCGCCGACCGGCAGCAGTCGAGGCTCGAGGCCCGGAACGAGGCCGAGGGCGCCCTCTTCAAGATCCGCGACGATCCTCGAGTGACGCGCGTCGGCGCGGTGCTGCGCCGGCTCTCGCTCGACGAGCTGCCGCAGGTCCTGAACGTGCTTCGCGGCGAGATGAGTCTCGTCGGGCCGCGGCCGCTACCGCTCCGCGACTACGACAAGCTCGCGCCCTGGCACCGCAAGCGCTACCTCGTCCTCCCCGGGATCACGGGTCTCTGGCAGATCTCGGGCCGCTCGAATCTTTCCTTCGACGATCTCGTCCGGCTCGACTTCTACTACCTCGAGAACTGGTCGATCTGGCTCGACATCTCGATCCTCGTCAAGACGATCCCGGCCGTCCTCGGCGCGCGAGGCGCCTATTAGCTTGCGCGGGGGTCGCGTCGCTCCCACCCACTCAGCCACCAACCAGCCCGCATCGCGCCGGCGGGCTTACCGATCCTTCATCCCGGCTCCCTAGACTCACCACGATGAGCCTGATGAAAGCGGTGTGCTTGGGGCCGCGGGCGGCCCCATTTAGGGGTCTTCGCGCGGTCGGAATCCGCTTCTGCGGATTTCGGCCGCTGCGCAACAGATGAGAGCGCCGAAGCTCCTCGCGGTCGCGTCGGCCGTCGACCTCGACTTCCGCTACGGCTGCACGCCCGCGTGGTGGCAGCTCTGGAAGGGGCTCTACGAGGTCGGGGTCGACCTGATCGTGACGCCCTACCGCGGCCGCCCCGTCGAGTCCCCCTGGTGGCGGACGGCGCCCAATCCGACGTACTACGAGGGCGAGAGCTTCGTCGCCGCGCAGACCGGGCTCGCGCGGCTGAAGGGCGATCGCGTCCTGCGCCGCGCCGAAGACCGGCCCGAGGAGACCGCGCTCGACCGTGCAGCCCGCGAGACGATCTGGCGCTGGGTCACCCCGCGCTGGAAGCGGCATCTGACGAAGGTGCTGGAACGCGAGCGCGACGTCGATGCCGTGATCGTCTTCACGGTTCCGATGGCGCACTTCCGCGGGATCCCCACGTACCTGCGCGAGCGGTTCGGCGTTCCCGTCGTCTTCTACGACGGCGACGTGCCGATGAGCCTGCCCGAGTTCGGCGGCATGGACGGCGGCTTCAACTACTACCACGGCGCCGACCCGTCCGAGTACGACCTCGTGGTCTCGAACTCGGAGGGCGGGCTCCCGCGCCTCCTCGAGCTCGGCGCCCGTCGTGCGGAGGCCGTCTTCTGGGGCGCCGACCCCGAATTCTTCGCGCCACGACAGGTCGAGAAGACGAGCGACGTCTTCTTCTACGGGCACGGGGACAAGTTCCGGCGCGACTGGATCGCCGCACTGGTCGGTGAGCCGAGCCGGGTGGCGCCCGAGGTCGACTTCCTGCTCGGCGGCCGCGATTTCCAGGGCGACACCGGCAGCGCCCGCGCCGTCGACACGATCTCGTTCAACACCTTCTCGCACGCGATCTCACAGGCGCGGATCAACCTCAACATCACGCGCCGCTCTCACGCGACGGTGCACGCGTCCTCGACGTGCCGGCCGTTCGAGCTGGCGGCAAGCGGCGCCGCGATCGTCTCGAACCCGCATGCGGGGATCGAGCGGTGGTTCGAGCCGGGCAAGGAGCTGCTCGTCGTCGAGAGCGCGGATGAGGCGCTGGCGGCCTACCGCGACCTGCTCGCGGATCCGGCCCAGGCCGAGGCGATGGGCGGGCGAGCGCGCGAGCGCGTCCTCGACGAGCACACCTATGCCCGGCGGGCGCAGCAGCTGCTCGAGCTCGTCGGCACCGGCTCGTACGCGGCAGCCCGTGTCTGATCCGCGCCGAATCGCGATTGTCCCGGCCCGGAACGAGGAAGGCGCGATCGGGCAGGTCGTCGCCGAGATCCGTGCCTTCGACCCCGGCCTCGACGTCCTGGTGATCGACGACGGCTCCGTCGACCGCACGGCGGCGCGGGCTACAGAGGCCGGTGCCGCAGTCGTCAGGCTTCCGTTCAACCTCGGGATCGGCGGGGCCGTCCAGACAGGCTTCATGTACGCGCTGGCGCACAGCTACGAGCTCGCCGTCCGGCTCGACGGCGACGGCCAGCACGACCCCTCGGAGCTCCCGAAGCTGATCGAGCCCGTGCTCCGCGGCGATGCCGACATCGTCGTCGGCTCCCGCTTCGCCGCTTCAGGCGACTCCTACCGCCCGCCGCTCGCGCGCCGCGCCGGAATCCGCTTCTTCGCCGGGATCGTCTCGCTCCTCGTGCGCCAGCGCGTCACCGACACGACCTCCGGCTTTCAGGCCCTGAACGGTGAGGGGATCCGCCTCTTCGCCGACGACTACCCCCACGACTATCCCGAGGTCGAAGCGACCGTGATGGTCGTCAAGCATCGACTCAGGCTGCTCGAGGTGCCCGTCCTGATGCGCGAGCGCGAGCACGGCTCGTCCTCGATCACCGCGCTCCGCTCGGCCTACTACGTGCTCAAGGTGACGCTGGCGCTGCTCGTCGGCGTCTTCCGGCGCAAGGCAGTGCCCGCGAGGGACGCGTGACGCCCCTACGAGTCTCGATCGCGGCCTCGATCGCCTCGATCCTGCTGATCCTGATCGTCTTCGAGCTGATCCGCAGCCGCCGCCTCCGCGAGCGCTATGCGCTCCTCTGGCTCGCGACCGGCGTCGCGCTGCTCGTCCTCTCCGCCTGGCGAGGCGGCCTCAACACGATCGCCGGTTGGGTCGGCGTCTCCACCTACCCACCGGCCGTCCTCTTCGCCGTGGCGACGGTGTTCATTCTCGCGGTCCTGCTTCACTACTCGACGGTGATTTCGCGCCTCAGCGACCAGAGCACGATTCTGGCTCAGCGGGTGGCGCTGCTCGAGCAGCAGGCGCCTACCGGCTCACTGATGGCGCCGCAGGACGAAGGAGCCGGGCTCCGCCCGGTTCCGACCGAATCGGCCACGCAGCGCGGACCGTAGAAGAAGGGGGCTCGCGGGGGAAACATGGTTTCCCTCGCGCTAAGAGCACGATTCTGGCTCAGCGGGTGGCGCTCCTCGAACAGCGGAGCCGGAACGTTCGAGAAGAGCGAGCTCGCCGATCTGCCGACGCGTCGGAAAGCGAGCCTCCAAGCGCGCGAGCAAGTCCGGCTCGACGCGGAAGGAGCGACCGACGACGACGACGCGGACTCGCTCATGGTCGACGAGCTCGAGGACGCAGTCGCCGTCGAGGGAGCCGGAGGCGAACCGGACCGCCGAGGTGTCGACGAGCTCACCCGGCAACGCTCGTCCGGCGAGGTAGGCGACGAGCGGCACGTCGGTCACGAAGACGCCGTCGTCCGGAACGAGCGCGCGGACCTCCGCCGCGGCCTCTGCAAGCGCGGGCTCGGGCGGGGCGAGCCGGTCGCTACGGCGCCCTTGCTGCGCCGAGCCGGCGAGGACGACGAGCGCGAGCGCAGCCACGGGGATCCGTCGACCTTCCACCGCGCGACCCAGGACCGCGCCGGCCGGTAGAGAGAACGCGGCCGCGAAGAGGACGAAGTGGTGGTCGAGCACGGGCCGCTGCCAGGCGAGGAACGCGGCCGAGGCGAGCGCCCATACCCAGAGCGCGGCGAGCGGGCGCGGGCGGCGTGCCCGGACGAGCCAGGCGACCGCGCCCGCGGCGACGAGGAAGGTGAAGACGAGCCGCGGATCGAACGAGCGCGCCACCCGCTCGACGTTCGCGCCCAGCCCCTCGCCGGCCGAGCGCGCGTCCGTGTGGAAGGCGACGACGTCGTCGTAGAGCTCGCCGAGCACTCGAGCGTAGACCGCGAGCAGCGCGGCCGTCACGGCCGCGCCACCCACCAGGAAGGCGACCACCAGCCGTCGCGGCGCGCCAAGCGCGTGCAGGAGGCCGAAGGCGGGAACGAGCGCCGTCAGCACGAGGAGCTTGACCGAGACGGCCGTGGCAAGAACCACGCCGGCGGCGAGCGCCAGCGTCAACGACTCCTGCCGCGCGCCGACGGCGAGAAGCGCGAGCCCACCGAGCGCGAGCGCGACCGATGGCCCGTCGGCAGCGACCCGCGCCGACTCGACGGCGTAGGCAGGCGCCGTCAGGAGGACGCCCGCAGCGCCGAGCCCGCCGAGCCGGCCGGCGAGCGTATGCCCGAGCGACCACGCAGCGACCACTCCAAGCACCGCGACGGCGACGAAGAGCACCCGGGTCGCCTCGACCGAGTCGCCGGGAAGCGCCGTCGCGAGCCGGACGAGCGCGTAGAAGCCCGGTGGCTGCGACGCGAACACATCCTCGCCCAGATGCTCGCTCCGCCCGAGCGCATCGGCGCTCGCGAGGTAGACGCCCTCGTCGTAGTTGGCGCCGCTGTCGAGCCCGCGCGAGCAGAGAAGCGCGGCGGCGAGAGCCACTCCGCCGACTCGACGGCCCAGCCGAGCCTCCGCGTCACGGCGACGCGGCGACGGGCGGGCTCAGCGCGATCACGTCGCCGCCCTCCGCGTCGTTCTGCCAGTTCGTCGCGACCCCGATCCGGTAGAGCGCCCCCTCGGGCGGCGAGCCGTCGGTGAACGTCGGCTCGCGAGTCGAGCCGAGCGGAAGCATCTGGAGCCGGCAGTCGGGCGATCCTTCCGCGAGGCAATCGAAGTCTGCGCCGTCCGCGGCCGTGCGGAAGACGCGGTAGAAGACCTCGGTCGGACCGAAGTCGCGGTGGGTCCACGTCAGGGTGCGGGCGGCCCCGTCGGCTGCGACGGCCACGTTGATCGACCCATCCACGGGCGTCAGGATCGAGTCGATCGCGATCGCGTCGGGCGCGTCGCGCGAGAGCGGCCGCGGGATCGTGATCGCGAGCAACGGCAGCGCGACGAAGACCACTCCCACGGCCGCGAGCACGCGCCGGGAAACCGGCGAAGGACGAGCCGGCAGCAGCCGTGCCGGAGTCCGCCGCACGGTTCCCGGCACGAGCAGCGGGATCGCCGCTGCCAGTAGGAAGTACGCCGGATACGCGGGCATCAGGAGGCGGAAGAAGCTGCCGCTCTCGACCGTCGACTGCGCCGGCGTTCCCTTGAAGACGAGAAAGGCGGCGAACCAGCCGGCGAGCAGTCCCGCGACCGGCGCCGAGCGGCGGGCAACCGCCAGAGCCCCCGCGAACGGCAGCCACTGGAGCACACGCACGCTCCAGAAGAACTCGCGCAGATCCGCCATGTTGCTGCGGAAGTTCGCCCAGTCGAGGTCCACGTAGCGACCGATGTCGATGCTCGCGCCGACCGTCGCGCCCACGGTCGTCCCGGCCGCGAGCCGCGTCTGCTCGAACGCGAACACGGGCAGGTCGCCGAGGCCGCGCACCTTCCAGAGCAAGAGCAGCAGGAGAGGAGGTGCGAGGCCGGCTGCGTACGGAAGCACGAGCCGGAAGTGCCGCGCCACGAGGACGAGCAGCGCCGGCCCGAGGAGGAAGAGCACGTTCGCCGGCTTGATCGCGATCGCGACGCCCGCGGCGAGCCCGGCCAGCGCGGCGTTCGACCAGTCGCCCGCATCGAGCGCGCGCACAGCGAGCCAGGCGGCGACGAGCAAGCAGACGAGCGAAGGGAAGTCCGCCAACGCCGTCAACCCGAGCGCCTGCGGCAGGAACTGCTCGACATAGCGATCGTGGTAGTCCTCGCGGAAGAAGGGGATCGCCAGATATGGCGCGGCGACCCAGAGTGCGGCCGCCCAGAGCCCGAGTAGTCGGCCTCCGATCCGGGCCGCCAGCGCATGGACGCAGGCGAGCGCGATCGGCCCGAGCACGAGCACGTTCAGGCCGATCACGGCGGGCAGGAAGGAGACGTAGTCGCTCTCCGCAAGCCAGCCGAACGGGAGCAGGACGACGGGCCAGCCGTAACCGAGGATCGCCGGCGGGAGCTCGCCGTTCCCGAGCAGCCATGCGTTCGTCGTGTAGTTGATCTGATCGCCGCCCTGGTAGAAGACGAGCCCGTTGCGGCGGACCGTCAGCCCGAAGGCGAGCAGCGCGAGCCACTGGACGGCGACGAGGCCGGCGAGGACGGGGACGGGCCGATCGGCGAGCCGGACGGCGCCACGCCCGAGCGCCGAGCCGGCCTGCGAGACCTCGCTCCACCCGCGCTCGAGCGGCGACTGCGAAGTCGCGGCCTCAGGCGCCCGCATGCGCCGGCGCGTGCTCGCGATACCAGGCGACCGTCCGCTCGAGTCCCGCGCGGAAGTCGGTCTGCGCGCGGAACCCGAACAGCGCCTCTGCGCGGCCGACGTCGAGCCGGCGGCGCGGCTGCCCGTTCGGCATCGACGCGTCCCAGGCGATCTCACCCTCGAAGCCGATCAGCTCCGCGACGAGCTCGACGAGGTCGCGGATCGCGATCTCCATCCCCGAGCCCAGATTGACGGGCTCGGCCCCGTCGTAGCGCTTCGCGGCGAGCACGATTCCCTCGACCGCGTCATCGACGTAGAGGAACTCGCGGGTCGGCGAGCCGTCGCCGAAGAGGACGATCCGGTCGGGCGAGTCGTGCATCTTCCGGATCAGGTCGGGGATCACGTGCGCCGTCGCCTCGTCGAAGTTGTCGCCGGGCCCGTAGAGGTTGACCGGCAGGAGATGGACGACGTTCAGCCCGTACTGTTTGCGGTAGGCCTGACCGCCGACGAGGAGCGCCTTCTTCGCGATCCCATAGGGAGCGTTGGTCTCCTCGGGATAGCCGTTCCAGAGGTCGTCCTCGCTGAACGGCACCGGCGTGAGCTTCGGGTACTCGCAGATCGTCCCGAAGTTGACGAGCTTCGGCGTCCCGGCGAGCCGGCTCTGCTCGAGCACGTGCGCGCCCATCATCAGGTTCGCATACCAGTAGCGGCCTGGGTTGGCGCGGTTCGCCCCGATCCCGCCGACCTCGGCCGCGAGGTGGTAGACGAGCTCGGGCTGCGCGTCGGCGAAGAGCCGAGCGGTGTCGTCCATCGACGTCAGGTCGTAGTCGCGGCGCCGCGCGACGACGACCTCGTGCCCGTCTGCGCGGAGCCTCTCGACGAGCCGCGAGCCGAGAAAGCCGCCTCCGCCTGTGACCAGCACCCGCATTCGGCAGAGCCTAACCCGCAGCTATGAAGACAGTGTTGTGGGACGAGCGACGTTCCAGTCGACCCGACCCACCCAGCGCTCGCGGTTCTCGGCGTACCAGGCGATCGTGCGGAGAACGCCTTCCTCCCACGAGACCTGCGGCGCCCAGCCCGTCTCGCGGTTCAGCTTCTCGTAGCCGACCTTCAGCGCGAGCACGTCGGTGACACCGGGTCGCAGACGGGCCGGGTTCGTGACGACGTGGCGGTCGTCCGGCCAGTAGCCGTGCTCGACGCCGGTGCGCAGGATCAGGTCGCACCAGTCGGACATCGCGATGTTCGAGCCCTGGCCATAGACGTAGACGTCACCGGGAACGCCCTTCGCGGCGACCGTGAGATGACCGCGGACGCCGTCGGTGCAGAAGCAGAAGTCGCGCAGGGGCTCGAGCGCGCCCAGCTCGATCTCGGGCCGCTCGAGCGCCTGAGTGATGATCGTGCCCGTGACGTAGCGCGGGTTCTGGCGCGGGCCATAGTTGTTGAACATCCGCGTGACGACGCCGGGGACGCCGAAGGCGTCGTGGTAGTTCATCGTCAGGAAGTCGGCCGCGACCTTCGCGGTCGCGTAGATCGACTTCGGGTTGATGGGCGAGCGCTCGTGCAGAATCAAGCCGCCCGCGTCGTCGAAGTCGTGGTGATGCGCGACCGACTCGCGCACGTTCCCGTACTCCTCCGAGGTGCCCGCGGTGTCGAACTTCTCGAGCTCGAGCCCCCAGTCGACGATCGACTGGAGCAGGTTGAGCGTGCCGACCGTGTTCGCCATGACCGTCTCGTAGGGTCGGTGCCACGACTCGCCGACGTGTGCCTGCGCGCCGAGGTGGAAGACATACGGCCGGTCGGGCGCGGTGTCGCGGAGCTCCTTGACGAGGTAGTCGATCGAGCTCTTGTCGGTCAGGTCGGCGAAGTGCACCTTGAGCCGGCCGCGGAGGTGGCCGATGTTGTTGACCGCGCCGCTCGAGGTCGCCCGGACGAAGGCGTGCACGTTCGCGCCAAGCTCGACGAGCGCGTCGGTGAGGTGCGAGCCCATGAACCCGTCCGCGCCGGTGACGAGCGCGGTGCGGCCGCTGTAGGTCTCGCCGAGCTCGCGGCGGAGGTCGGCGAGCGCGTTCTCGGTCCAGATCGAGTCGTTGGCCATGGTCTTGGGACGCGGGCGTAAGCTCTCGCGGCCGATGCAGCGTACCGACCCAATCCGCCGGAGCGCACTCGCAAGCGGCGCCCTGACGGCGGTCTCGCTCGCCGTCGTGACCGGTCTCTCGGCCGTCGTCGGAGTCGTGATCGCTCGCGAGTTCGGACGCGGTCCGGAGACGGACGGGTTCTTCGCCGCCTACTCCGTCTTCCTCGTGCTCGTGCTCGTCGGGACCTCGATGCGCGTGGCTGTGCTGCCGCCGCTCGCGCGGGCGCGGCTTGCCGGAACGTTCGAGCGCGAGCTCGGCTCCTACGCGGCTGCGATCGCTGTGGTCGCGCTGCCTGCGCTCGTGCTGACGCTGCTCGCGGACGACTGGCTCGCGGGGCTGCTCACAGGCGGGCTGCCGGCCATCGCGCAGGAGACGGCCGCCGAGACGCTGCGCTACGTCGTGCCCGCCGCGATCGCGCAGGTCTACGCGGCTCTTGCGGCAAGCGGGCTCGCGGCCCATGACAGCTACGGGACAGCCGCGGCGGGGTACGCAGCGGGAAGCGCGGCCGGGATCGCGCTGATCCTCCTGCTCGTCGGGGAGCACGGGATCGCAGCGGTGGCGTGGGGCATGCTCCTGAACGGCTCGCTTGCGCTCGCGATCCCGGCTCTCGCGCTCGCCGAGCGCGCCTCGCTCAGTCGGCTGCGGGCGGGTGCGATCGGCCGCCGGCTTGTCGAGCTGGCGCGCGCAGTCTCCCTGCCGATCGTGCTCCAAGGGCTCTTCGTGGTCTGCCTTCGCTTCGTCTCCGAGCTCGGAACCGGCGCCGTCACGACCTTCACCTACGCCTATCTCGTTGCCGCGAGCCTCGTCGCGGTGACCGCCTCTTCGCTCGGGCTCGTCTCGAGCGTCCCGCTCGCACGGGGAGAGCTCGACGATCGCCGCGCCGCGGAGCACGTCGTCCGCACCTCCTGGATCGCGTTCGCGGCGGTAGCGGCGGCGGCCGGGGTCTTCGCGCTCGTCGGCGACCGCGTCGTCGGCGCCGTGCTCGGC
>JBPCJB010000156.1:0-4956 GCA_051005735.1 Gaiellaceae bacterium
ATTCGACAGCGAGGCGGGCGCGGGCTCCACGTTCTGGCTCGAGCTCCCGGTCGCCGCCGCCGTGACCGCGAAGCCGCAACAGGAGGATCGCAACGGTAGTGAGCGAAAGGAGACGCTGGCATGACCCGTCGAGTGAAGACCGAGAGGTTCTCTCTGCTCCTTGCGGGGCTCGCGGGGGGGCTGCTCCTCGGGATTCCCGCAAGCCGGGGCGCCGAGGCGACGATCGGCCCCGCGCAGATCCGGATCACCGATCGCGAGATCGCCTCGAAGCGCATCGACATCGGCGCCCGCGGCCGGAGCGCGGGCGACATGCATATCATGCGCCACCTGCTCTACAACCGTCGACTCACGACCCGGTCGATCGGCCATGTCGAGGTGATCTGCACCTTCATCGTCGGCAACTCGCGCAACTGCCGCGGCGTCTACTTCCTCCCGAAGGGGAAGATCGTCGTCGGCGGCTCGATCATCTACCCGCAGTTCTACGAGCTGGCCATCCTGGGCGGAACCGGGCTGTACGACAACGCCCGCGGCACGCTCACCGTCACCCGCACCGCCCGCAACCCCAATCGAAGCATCGTCCTCTTCCGCCTCGTCGGGTAGAGGCTGGACCTACATTCGCTCGATCATCGCCTGCCCGAAGGCCGAGGAGGAAACCTCGGTCGGATCGTCGAGGAGGCGCGCGAAGTCGTACGTCACGACCTTGTCGGCGATCGCGGCGCCGAGCGAGGCGATGATCAGGTCGGCCGCCTCGACCCAGCCGAGGTGGCGCAGCATCATCTCGGCCGAGAGGATCAGCGAGCCAGGGTTGACCTTGTCCTGGCCGGCGTACTTCGGCGCCGTCCCGTGCGTCGCCTCGAACATCGCCACCTCGTCGGACATGTTCGCGCCGGGCGCGATCCCGATTCCGCCCACCTGCGCCGCGAGCGCGTCCGAGATGTAGTCGCCGTTCAGGTTCAGGGTCGCGATCACGTCGTACTCGGCCGGGCGAAGGAGGATCTGCTGCAGGAAGGCGTCCGCGATCGCGTCCTTGATCGTGATCGACCGTCCGTCGTGCTCGAGCGAGAGCCACGGCCCGCCGTCGATCGGGGTCGCCCCGAACTCGCTCGCCGCGAGCGCGTAACCCCAGTCGCGGAAGCCGCCCTCGGTGAACTTCATGATGTTGCCCTTGTGCACGAGCGTGACCGAGTCGCGCCCGTTCGCGAGCGCGTACGAGATCGCCTTGCGCACGAGCCGCTCGGTGCCTTCGCGCGAAACCGGCTTGATCCCAATCGACGAGGTCGCCGGAAAGCGGATCTTGCGGACGTCCATCTCGCCCTGGAGGAAGTCGATCACCTTGCGGGCGCCGTCGGTTCCGGCCTCCCACTCGATCCCGGCGTAGATGTCCTCGCTGTTCTCGCGGAAGATGACCATGTCCGTCTTGGATGGATCCCGGAGTGGGCTCGGGACGCCGGGGAAGTAGCGCACGGGACGAAGGCAGACGTAGAGGTCGAGCTGCTGACGTAGCGCCACGTTGAGCGAGCGGATCCCGCCGCCGACCGGCGTCGTCAAAGGCCCCTTGATCGAAACCGAGAAGTCGCGCGCCGCGTCGAGCGTCTCGTCGGGGAGCCAGACGTCGCTGCCGTAGAGGCGTGTCGCCTTCTCGCCCGCGTACATCTCCATCCACTTGATCTCGCGCGCGCCGTCGTACGCCTTCGCGACGGCGGCGTCGACCACGGCCTTCATCACCGGGGTGATGTCGACCCCGATCCCATCGCCCTCGATGAACGGGATGATCGGATTGTCGGGCGTCGGCTCGCCGGCGACAACCTTCTCGCCGTTGGCCGGAATCTCGATCCGCGTCTGGGTGCTCATTCGCCTACCGTGTGCTCGTGGGTGTGGAGAAGCCGTCGGACTCGCCCGCGCAGGCTATCGCGTCGGTTCTGATCGAGGGCTTCGACCGGCACTACCGCCTCTTCCGCGCGACGAGCGCGCTCGCGAAGGCGCGCTTCGAGCGGGCCGCATGGGTCGGGGCGCAGCGCGCCGTCCAGGAGCGGATCCGCTTCTACGACGAGCGCGTGCGCGAGAACGTCGAGCGCCTGCGCACCGAGTTCGAGCTCGACGCGCTCGCCGCCGACGACTGGCGCGAGATCAAGCTCCGCTACATCGGCCTGCTCGTCGATCACTCCCAGCCCGAGCTCGCCGAGACCTTCTTCAACTCCGTGCTCAGGCGCGTCCTGCGGCGCACGTATCACGACAACGACTTGATCTTCGTGCGCGCGGCCGTCTCGACCGAGTACATCGCCTCCGAGCCGCCGATCTACCGCAGCTACCACCCGCACGACGGCGGGCTGCGGGACTGTCTCGAGCGGGTCTTCCTCGACTTCGGCTGGAGCCGGCCCTTCGCCGACCTAGGACGCGACCTCGACCGCCTCGTCGACGCGCTGCGGGAGCGGCCAGGTGGCCCCTGGACGCACCTGGAGCCGAACTTCCAGATCCGCGTCCTCGGCTCGGCCTTCTACCGCAACAATGCGGCCTACGTGCTCGGAACGATCGAGAACGGGGACGAGTTGCTTCCCTTCGTCGTTCCCGTACTCCACGACGAGGAGGGAAGACTCGCGCTCGACGCGGTCGTCCTCGACGCAGAGCAGATCAACGTCCTCTTCTCCCTCTCGCGCGCCTACTTCATGGTCGACATGCAGGTGCCGTCGGGCTACGTGACCTTCCTGCGCCAGATGATCCCGGCGCGCGCCCGCTCTGAGCTGTACACGATGCTCGGGCTCGGCGGGCAGGGCAAGACGCTCTTCTTCCGCGACCTGCTCGAGCACTTACACCACTCCGAGGATGCGTTCGTAGAGGCGCCGGGAATCCGCGGGCAGGTGATGGTCGTCTTCACGCTGCCGTCGTATCCGTACGTCTTCAAGGTGATCAGGGACGCCTTCGGACCCTCGAAGGAAACCGATCGTGCCACCGTCCGCTCGAAGTTCGCGATGGTCAAGCACGTCGACCGGGTGGGGCGGATGGCCGACGCGCTCGAGTTCACCGACCTTGCTCTGCCGAGGCGGCGGTTCTCGCCCGAGGTGCTCGAGCAGCTCGACTCGCTGGCCCCCTCGATGGTGGAGGAGAACGGCGATTCGCTGATCGTCCGCCACTGCTACGTCGAGCGGCGGATGATCCCGCTCAACCTCTACCTCGACCGCGCGACCCCGGAGGAGCTCGAGCGCGTCGTGCGCGAGTACGGGAACGCGATCCGCGACCTCGCGATCGCGAACATCTTCCCCGGCGACCTGCTCTGGCGGAACTTCGGCGTCACCCGAGACGGCCGGGTCGTCTTCTACGACTACGACGAGCTCGAGTACCTGACCGACGTGAGGTTCCGCCGGATCCCGCCGCCGCCGAACCCCGAGGCGGAGCTCTCCGGCGAGCCTTGGTATGCCGTCCAGCGCAACGATGTCTTCCCGGAGGAGTTCGGGACGTTCCTCCTCGGCGACCCGCGCCTGCGCGAGCTCTTCCTCCGCCACCACGCCGAGTTGCTGGAGCCGGAGTTCTGGCAGGCGTGCCAACGCCGCGTCGAGGCGGGTGAGCTCGTCGACTTCTTCCCGTACCCCGAGTCGCTGCGCTTCCGCAACCCGGGGGGACCGCGCCCAGGTCATACTCCGTGAGGATGTCGAACCCACCTCCTGGGTATCCGCGTGTCTCGCCGTACCTCTTGTACGAGGACGCCGCAGCAGCCGTCGAGTACCTCCAACGGAGCTTTGGTTTCGAGCTTCGCCGTTCGCAGATCGGCGGTGCGGGTCGCACGCACAACGAGCTTCTGCTCGGCGAGAACGGATTGGTGATGCTGGGTCAGGCGGGCGAAGGCTTCTCCAGCCCACGGACGCTCGGTTCGTTCCCGCCCTCGATGATCCACGTCTACGTCAATGACGTTGAGGCGCTTCACGCGCGGGCGACGGATGCGGGAGCTGAGGTCACCGATCTCGAGCTATCTCCGGCAGGTGATCGTCGGTTCACGGCGACGGATCCCGAAGGCCAACTCTGGGTCTTTGCGCAGCGTGTCGTGTCGGCGAACGATTGATTGCGATCGGGCGACACGCTCATCGACCGCGGCCGGGCTTCGAGTTCCCGGCCGATTGGGCGAACAAAGGCGTGCCGGCCGAGCAGATCCTCGAGACGCTGCGCCCGCTGCTCGAGCTGCCGGTCGAGCTCGTGCTCCCGACGCACGGCGCGCCGACCGACCGAGCCGCCCGCGAACGCGCGCTCTCCTGACGCCCGACCAGGCTCGCAAGTCTTCGACGAGGGGAGGTCAGGTCTTGCATTCGAGCAAGTTTCGGCTCCATCCACGGGAACGCCTCCGACCCCGACGGTCAACCGGTCGTCGGTCCGGAACACCTGTCCCTCGAGCGGGTCCGGGTCGCCCTCGTCCGGCGGCGGCACGTAAAGCGGCGCGTTGAGTCGCGCCGCCAGGGCGCGATGATTACCGAGCCCCGCGATCGTCTACATCGGGTATCCCGGAGCTGGAGAGGAGCGAGTCAGATGCGAATCGTGATCATCGAGTTCATCAGCTTGGACGGCGTCGTGCAGGCGCCGGGCGGGCCCGACGAGGACATCGACGGTGGCTTCGCCCACGGCGGCTGGTCGCACCCGTATTCAATGAGGCGGTGGGCGGCGGCTTCGACGACGCGCAGACCGAGGCAGAGGCGCTGCTCTACGGGCGCCGCACGTGGCAGACGATGGCCGCGGCGTGGCCCGAGCGGGCAGGCGACCCGTTCGCCGATCGGATGAACGCCATCCCGAAGTACGTCGTGTCAGAGACTCTCCAAGACGACGAGCTGACTTGGGAGAACACGAGGCGCATACCCGGCGGCGACGCCGTCGGCCGGATCCGGGAGCTGCGGGAGACCGAGCGCGGCGACCTGCTCGTCATGGGGAGCCCGACGCTCGTGCGAGCCCTCCTGCGCGAGGGCTTGGTCGACGAGCTCC
>JBPCJB010000157.1:0-10102 GCA_051005735.1 Gaiellaceae bacterium
TTCTCCGTGGCGACGAGGTTCGCCTCCTCGAGCAGCCGGATGTGCTTCTTCATCCCGGTCAGCGACATGCCGAAGGGCTCGGCGAGCTCGCTGATCGTCGCGCTGCCGGCGCCGAGCCGTTCGAGCACGGCACGCCGAGTCGGGTCGGCGAGGGCCGCGAACGCGCGGTCGACGGTCGTCGTATACTGAACCATTCAGTTCAGTATACAGGCCGCAGGGTCAGCGTCGTGCGCCTGTCAGGCGGCCCGTGTACCGGAACCTCGCAGCGACGGGGGATCTGGCCCCTCTCCTGTGCGTCGAGAGCAGTTCTCAGCGCGTTCTGGTTGACATGACTAAAACCTTGTGGAAAGGTAAGGGTCATGGCGACAAGAAGGCCGGAGGCGAAGGTTCCACCCGGGTACGACCCGAGCGATTTCCCGGCCTCCGCCGTCACGGTGGACGTGGTCATCCTGACCATGGCGGAGGGCGCGCTCCACGCTCTTCTCGTCCGGCGGGGGGAGGAGCAGTTCAAGGGCGTGTGGGCGATTCCCGGTGGGTTCAAGCGTCCTGAAGAGTCGCTGAACGAGGCGGCGAGACGCGAGCTCTTCGAGGAGACAGGCGTCGATGTCCCCAGTCTGCTGACCCAGTTCGGCGCCTACGGCGATCCTGGACGCGACCCGCGCATGAACGTCGTCACCGTCGCATACGTCGCCGTCCTTCGCGATGTGGGAGCGACCGGCGCCGGCGCCGACGCGGCGCACGCCGCGCTCGTGCCCGCCTCGGACATCCTCGCGGAGAGGATCGAGCTCGCGTTCGACCACCTGCCGATCGTCCGCGACGCGGTCGAGCGCGTCCGGGTCGAGCTCGAGGTCTCGGGCATCGCGACCGCCTTCGTCGGCACGACCTTCACGATGGCCGAGCTCCGAGGGGTGTACGAGTCGATCTGGGGCGTGCAGCTCGACGCGGCGAACTTTCGCCGCAGCCTCGTGGGCGAGGACGGTTGGGTGATCCCCACCGGCCGCACGGCCCGACCCGGGTCTGGCGGCGGAAGGCCCGCTGAGCTCTATCGCGCCGGGCGGGCCTGGAACCATGGCACACCCATTCATCGCATCCAGCGGATGCCAAGAGAGGAAGTGACCAGTTGAGAGCAGTCGTCCACGACCGGTACGGGCCTCCGGAGGTGCTGCGCGTCGCCGACGTCGAGCGGCCCGTGCCGCAGGAGGACGAGGTGCTCGTCAGGGTCTACGCTTCGACGGTCACCCGCGGCGACGCGATGGGCGTGCGCAGCGCCGAGTACCGGTTCAGCCGTGTCTTCACCGGTGTTCGCCGTCCGAGACAGACGAGGTCCGGCACGGAGTTCGCAGGCCGCGTCGAGGAGGTCGGGGCCACCGTGACCGAGTTCCGCGTCGGCGACGACGTGTTCGGCGTCAGGCGCGGCGCGAACGCGGAGCTCGTGACCGTAGGTGAGGGCGGCGTGATCGCGCAGAAGCCGACCGGGCTGACGGACGAGGAGGCGGCGGCGGTGCCCGACGGCTCGCTGCTCGCGCTGACCTGCTTGAAGCCGGCGTATCCGCTAAGCGGCAAGAGCGTCCTCGTCTACGGCGCCGCCGGTTCCATCGGGACGGCCGCCGTCCAACTCCTCGCGCACCACTTCGAGGCAGAGGTCACGGCGGTGTGCGACACGAGGGACGTCGAGGTCGTGCGGTCGCTGGGCGCGCGGGACGTCCTCGATCGCTTTCGCGACGACTTCACTAAGAACGGCGAGACGTACGACGTGATCTTCGACGCGGTCGGCAAGCACTCGTTCCGCCGCTGCCGGCGCTCGCTGAAGCCCGGCGGGATCTACATCTCGACCGACCTCGGGTTCATGTACCACGTGCCGCTTTTCGCGCTCGTCACGCGGTTCGCCGGGAGCAGGCGTGCGAAGCTCGGCATCGGCCGCTATCGCAAGGACGACCTCGTCCTCGTCAAGGAGCTCGTCGACGAGGGCAAGTACCGGCCCGTGATCGACCGGACGTACGCGCTCGACGAGGTCATAGAGGCGACCCGCTACGTCGAGGCCGGCCAGAAGACGGGCAACGTCGTGCTTCGCATGAGCGAGGCGACGCCCGCTCAGCAGCCTGAGCCCGTCGCGAAGCACGAGGTGTCACTGCGCTGACTGCCGAGAACATGAAAGAGGCGCCGACCTGAGGCGATCGTGCAAGCGGCTGAGCGCCTCGCGCGTCGGGCAGGCCGTAGAGTGCCGAGATGGCTGTGAGGCAGCTCATGCTCGGAGTCGTGACCGCCGCTTCAATGGCCGTCGTCGTGGCGGCGGGCCGCGCCGACGCAAGCGCATCCGCGTTCGTCATCCAGGGCGACCGCAGCATCGGCGGGCTGGCGCTCGGGCGCGGTACGGTCGAGCGGGCCGTCGCCCGATTCGGAAACCCGGCGTTGAGGCGCTCGCGGCCGCCGTCCTGCCTGGTGGCCTGGCCCGGCCTCGGACTCACGATCACTTTCCTCGACTTCTCCGGCAAGCCCTGCCGCGACGGCGCGGCGGTTGTCGCGACGATCACGAACCGCGGCCGCTGGAGAACCGCGCTCGGCCTCCGCGTCGGCGACGGCGTCCAACGGCTGCGGAACCTCTACCCGAGAGCGACTCGCCACACGGGCTCGCTCGACGGCTACCGGGGGTTCTGGCTCGTCACGCGGCGGCGGTGCGAGATCGCCGGCGGCGGTGCGTTTCCCGGATTGCTCGCCCGGATCCGGAATGGGCGGGTGTCGGCGCTCGTCGCAACCGCCGGCGTCTGCGAGTAGAGGACCTTCCCCACGGCGACGCGTGCATGGTCAGCTTCGCGGCTCGCCCGCGAACGCGTGCAGAACGACGAGGCGGCGACGATCGTCAGCGTGGACGCGACGTTCAGCATGGGTACAAACGGCGACGATCTCGGCGAGCGCGCCGCCGCTGGCGGCGCCGGCGAGCCGAGCCCAGCGGTTAGCGAGGCCCGCGAGCGCTACTCGAGCAGACGGCCCGCGGCGTCGAGCTCCGGCCCGGAAGCCAACGCCGCGACGTCGGAGGAGGGCTGCGGGATCGGCTCGCGCGTCACGGTCCCCTCGCTGGCCCAGACGAGGTTCACCTGAAGCTCGGGGTGCTGGTCGGGGAAGTCGATGCGGTTGTGCGCCCCGCGGGTCTCTCGTCGCTCCAGGGCGCAGTCGAGCGTCGCGCGGGCGGCGAGGAGCGAGCCCTGCAGGTCGAAGGCGTGGGCGAGGTCGTCGTAGCCGGCGATGTCGGGCCGCACCTCCATCGTGTGCGCCCGTGCGGCCACGTCGTCGAGCCGCGCGAGCCCCTCGCGGAGCCCGGTCTCGGAGCGGATCACGCCGGCGCATTCGGACATGAGGTCACGCACCGCCCGCTGTAGCGGACGCGCGAACTCCTGGCCGCGGCGGGCGAGGAGCTCGTCCACCTCCTCGCGGGCGCCGGCGATCGCGGCCCGGTCGCGCACCTGCACGTCGAGCTCCGCCGACCAGCGCGCGGCCTCGGCGCCTACGATCCGGCCGAAGACGAGACACTCGGCGAGCGAGTTTCCTCCGAGGCGGTTGGCGCCGTGCACGCCGGTCGCGCACTCACCCACCGCGTAGAGCCCTTCGACGTCCGTCGCGTGCGTCTCCGGATCGACCCGGACGCCGCCCATCGAGTAGTGCGCGGTCGGGGCGACCTCGATCGGCGAGCTCGTGATGTCGAGCATCGCTAGATCGAGGAGCTGCCGGTACATGCGCGGCAGCCGGCGCAGCACGAGCTCGCGGTCGATGTGCGAGATGTCGAGGAGCACGCCTCCGTGAGCCGTGCCGCGGCCCTCGGCGATCTCGGTGTAGTTGGCGAGCGCGACGCGATCGCGCGTCGAGAGCTCGAGCCGCTCCGGGTCGTAGCGCTCCATGAAGCGCTCGCCCTCGCCGTTGCGGAGGATCCCGCCCTCGCCGCGCACCGCCTCGGTCACGAGCGTGCCGGCGGACTCCTCGGGGAACACCATCCCGGTCGGGTGGAACTGGACGAGCTCCATGTCGCGCAACCGGCAGCCCGCCTCGGCTGCCAGGCGCATCGCGTCGCCTGTGTTCTCGTCGCGCCGGGAGGACGAGCGGCGCCAGATCCGCGTGTGGCCGCCCGCGGCGAGGACGACCGCGTCCGCGAGGATCACCCAGCGGCTCCCGTCCTCGACGTCGAAGCCGTAGGCGCCGAACACCCGACCGTCGTACACGAGCAGCCGCGTGACGTAGACGTCGTCGCGCATCGCGACTCCCAGCTCGGCGGCGCAGCGGACGAGCGTCCGCTGGATCTCGCGGCCGGTGTAGTCGCCGGCGAAGCAGGTGCGCCTGTAGCGATGAGCGCCGAAATAGCGCTGCGTCAGCCGGCCGTCGTCCTCGCGGGCGAGCTGGGCGCCGTAGCGGACGAGATCGTCTATCGCGGCCGGCGCCTCGCGGCACATCAGCTCCACCGTGCGTGGATCGGCCAGCCAGTAGGACTCGCGGAGCGTGTCGGCGGCGTGTTGCTGCCAGCTGTCCTCGGGATCCATCGTCGCGAGGGCGGCGTTGATCCCGCCGGAGGCGAGCACCGTGTGCGCGTCGTCACGCCGGCGCTTGCCGACGCTCGTCACCTGCACACCCTGTTCAGCCAGCTCGATGGCGGCCCGCAGCCCGGCCGCGCCGGTCCCGATGACGAGAACGCTCGTGGACCCGCGCTGCTCGTTCATGTCGCGTAGCCCGCGATCACGAGGCCGAGGACGATGAGGAGCCCGGCGGCGGAGAGCGCGCCGACCAGGGCGGGCAGCGACACCGCCCGCCTGCGGGGAGGCGCGGCGCTCGACCCCGTCCGGCCCAGCTTCGCGAACCCGAACTCCTCGGCGTGGATCTGCCCATCGGGAACGCCCCGAGCCGTCAGCTGCGCTCGCAGGTTGTCGATCATGGCGGGCGGCCCGCAGATGAGGACGTGCGCGGAGGCGAGGTCCGGCTGCTCCTCCGCGAGTCGGCTCGCGGTGAGAAAGCCCTCCCGATCCCTCGTGACGACAGAGACGCGAAAGTCGTCGCGGCGGCGCGCGATCGCCTGGAGCTCGTCGAGGAAATGTGCCTCCTCGTCGTGCTCGACGCAGTAGTAGAAGTCGATCGACTGGCCGCTCCGGTCGCCGAGGCTGCGGGCCATGCTCAGGAACGGCGTCACCCCGATCCCTCCCGCCAACCAGATCTGCCGGCCGCTCGGCACGTTCCAGTGCGAGAAGGAGCCGTACGGGCCTTCGACGACTGCGGCCGCTCCCGGCTCGAGCCTGCGGAGGGCGCGCGTGTAGTCCCCGATCGCCTTGACGGTCACTCTCAGCGTCGGCTCGCCCGGCGAGGCTGTGATCGAGAAGGGATGGAATTGGTTGCCGACCTCGCCGGCTCTGATCGAGAAGACCTGGCGCTCCACCGAGAGCTCCAACGGGTGCAGCTCCTCACTGAGGGCGGGCGAATGGAAGCCCACGAAGACGAACTGTCCCGGCATGAAGGCGAGCGGCCGGCCGAGAGGCTCCATCGCGATCTCGGTGACAGAGTCGTCGAGCCGGTTCACCGCGGTGATGCGGTACCTGTGGCGCCGGACGAGCACGTTGCCGAACAGGGAGCGATAGGCGAACGCGGCGATTCCGAGAGTCGTCAGCGCCGCCAGGTAGCGGTTCAAGGCGATTGATTGGGTCTTCGCCCCGTCCGTCGTGAACACGTGGTAGGAGGCCGCGAGGAAGATGAACCCGAACGTGCGCTGGACGTAGACGAAGACCTCGTGACCGAGCCGGACGAAGAGCGTGGTCAGGATCGACACAGTCATCGCCGCGAACGCGAGCACTCCGGCGAAGACCGTCCAGCCGGCACCGGGCCCAAGGAGCTCGATGGCCGTACCGGTGGAGATGGTCGCGCGCCCGGCGAGGATGAAGACCACATGGCCGAGCAGCAACGTGAAGGCGACCTGCCCCAGGACCCGGTGGGCCTTGTACATGCGGTCGAGACCTCCGAACATCGCCTCGACGACTCGCAGCCGCGCGCCGAGCACGAGGTTGAGCGCGAACGCGGCGGTGCCGGCGAGCGCGCACATGACTGCGATGCTCGTCAGTGTCGCGAAGGAGCCGCTGAAGCGCGAGCCGAGGGGCGCCGAGCGCGCCCAGAGCAGAAGCGGCGCTGTGCAGAGGACGGTCAACACGGCCGGACCGAGCAGCGGAGCGAGCCTGCCGAGCGTCTTGGCCACCTTCCTCCTTTACTGGACGATACGTCTCGTACTACAAACGTAGCATGAAGACGAGACGTCTTGTCTAGATGATACCCTCGCCCGATGCCAGAGGTCGCCTCCGATCGGGTCGAGCCTCCACGTGAGCGCGGGCGTCGCCGGAGCGAGCGCTCACATCGAGCGATCGTCGCCGCGACGCAGGCGCTCCTCGTCGAGGTCGGATACCGGGAGTTGACGATCGAGGGAGTGGCAGCGCGGGCGGGAGTCGGCAAGCAGACGATCTATCGCTGGTGGCCCTCGAGGGCGGCGCTCGCGCTCGAGGCCTACCTCGCCGGCTCCGACGCGGTGCTCCAGCCCCGACTCGACGCTGGGCCGACGCAAGAGGACGTCAGGCAGCTCCTCGACTGGCTGGTCGCCGTCCTCGTCGAGCCGATCGGAGGTCGGGTGGTCGCCGGGCTGATCGCCGACCTGCAACACGATCCCGACCTGGCCGAGCGGTTCCACCGCGACGTCGTGCCGGCGCGCCGCCGAGCCATGCTCGAAGCGCTCGTCCGAGCCCGGCAGCGCGGCGAGCTCCGGGCGGACGCCGACCTAGAGCTCGCCATCGATGCGCTCCACGGGGCGATCATCTACCGCCTCCTCCTGAGCGGAGAGCCGCTGGATGCCGGCTTCACCGAGCGGCTCGCACGCCACGTGCTCAACGGGATCGGGCGCGCGTAGCGAGCCGAGGGGCGGTCATACTCCGACGTGACCTCGTACTCCGTCAACAAACGCGCCGTCGCCCGAGCCCGACATCTGATCGAGGGCCGCCAGTACGTGCTCGAGAGCGACTGGGGGGACGTCCAGCCGAGCGCCGCCGACGAGAACGCGTTCCTCGGCTCCCACTCGTGGGACGAATTCGCCGAGTGGCATCTCGGACTCACCGAGGGCGCGACCGAGGAGACGAAGTCCCGGTTTGGGTTCGTCTTCGGCGACTTCCGTCGCTTGCACCGGACCGGATTGATCGCGTGCCAGTATCGAGCCGCGGAGTGGCGGCACAAGGAGATCGAGCTCGCGGCGCACGAGCTCCTGCAGCACCTCGACAGGACGAGCGCCTGACGCGTCAACCCGCAGTCGCGGCCGAGCCGACCGGACGAAGAGCCGCCCGAACGAGCAGCCAGACCGCGGTGAGAGCCGCAAGCGCTGCGGTGCCCGCGAGCGCAACCGGGTACCCCGTCTCCGAGGCGACCGCCGCGAGGAGGAAGGGCGCCGCGAATCCGGCGTACGTCAATGCGAAGTAGATGCCCGTCAGCGCTCCGCGCTCTGTCGGGAGGGAGAGCGTCTCGATCAGGCGCAGCCCGGCGGTCAGGCAGAGCCCGTAGGCACAGCCGAGGAAGAGCGAGACGACCACGAGCAGAACCGCGCCGGCAACGGTCACCGCCACCATCGCCACGCCGAGGCCGACGACGCCGAGCGCCAGCCCGAGCGCGGCGCCCCGTTCCTCGCCGAAGCGCCGGCCGGCCAGCTGCACGAGGACGCCGGTAAACGCGCCGATCGCGGTGATCGCCCCGCTGTAGACGATCGCGAGGCCGCCGACCTCGCCGATCTCGGCTGGCAGGGCTGCGAAGGCGATCGTCGGCAGGGCGAACACCCAGGGCGCCATCGGCACGACCGTGAGCCAGAAGGCCGGCCGCGCAGGCTCGGGGACGCGGAGCCGGATGCGCGGCGTCGCGGGCGACCGCGCCGCGACCGTCTCCGGAATCCGCCGGGCGAACGGGATCACGGCCGCCATCAACGCGAGATGCACGACGTAGGGGAGCACGTCCGGCGCCGGCAGGAGCTCCGCGACGACCCCCGCAGCGAGCGGACCGCCGCCGAAGCCCATCGTCATCGCGATCGCGGCGCGCCGGGCGCCCGTTCCCGGAGGCGCGCCGCGGTGTAGCTCCGTCATCCAGGCTCCGCCCGCGCTGAAGACGATGCCCGATGCGACGCCCGCGAGCAGGCGTCCTGCGAACAGGCCGGCCACCCCGAGCGAGCCCACGGCGAGAGCGACGCTAGCGGCCGCAGAGAGCAGCGCCCCGGCGCCGACGAGCCTCCGCCGACCCAAGCGATCCGAGGCCGGACCGCCGAGCAGGAGGCCCGGGACGAGGCCCGCGGCGTAGATGCCGAAAGCGGCCGCCCGAGTCGTGTCGGAGAGGTCCAGCGTGTCCCGGTAGACGAGCAGAAGCGGCGCGAACTGGTTGGCGCCCCAGCCGACGGCGAGGAGCAGGAGGGCGAGCGGCAGCCAGGTGCGCGATGAGGGCACGTGAGAAACGATAGAAGGCGTCCCGGTTACGCGGTCGGCGAGGCTCGGATGGGCGCGGATCAGGTACTGGAGGTCGTCGTCGTCGAGCGAGGCGCCGAAGGCGACGACCTCCACGCCGAAGCGTTCGAGTCATCGCCGCGATTATCGCGCCGCCGAGGGATGGAGGAGCGGGACGAGCGGCTGCCAGCCCGCGCGGAGGATCTCGACGAGCGACGGTGGCGTCAGCACCTGCGCTTCGCCGGTCGCCGGCCGGGCTCGGCGTTCAGCGTAGCCCGCCGCCGTCCATCCGAGCAGCCCCGAGCCGAGCACGAGGAACGGCAGGCCGCCTTCCAGGACGAACGCGCCGTCGGGAAGCGTGTCGAACGAGGCCCGGTGGTGACGCTGCGCCCCATCGGGACCAACACGCTCCGCATGAAGCTGCGCGTCGATCGCGTCGGCCCCCGCCTGACCGGGGTGGAAGCCGCGCCAGATCTCCCCGAAGCGGACGTAGTCCTCGCGCCGGCAAAGAGCGCAGGGGCGATGGCCGGCGGCGAACGCCGCCACCTCGTCGAGGAAGAAGAGCTCCGTGAAGCGGCCGGGCTGGAGCAACGGCGCCCGGTGCCAGCCGCGGAACTCGAGTCGGCAGGCGATCCAGCGTTTCCCGGCGAAGCGTCGCCGGATTCGCCCACCGGCGTCGTGGAGGCAGCCGCGGTTCCCGTAGACGAGCCCGCGCCCGGGCTCGGCGACGAGCTCGCTCAGCGGCGTGACTCTGTTCTGGAGCGGCATCCGCTCGAAGCTACCGGTCGAGCCGCGTCTCCTCGAGGTCGAGGTCGCGGAGGATCGGATTCATCACCTCGTCGCCGATCCGGCCGAGCCGGCGCAGCTCCACGATCGCGTTCCGCTCGGCCTCGAGCAGCTCGCGCCGCAGTCGCTGGTAGGCGGCCGAGCGCTCCTCGATCGCACCGTCGTCATCGTCGTCGAAGCGCGCCGCGAAACGGCTCAGCCGAAACTCGTACATCCCGCGCAGCCGCTCGAGGGTGTCCTCGCGCACCCAGTCCTCCGGCCCCAGCGCGTCGAGCCGCGCGAGCCCGGCCTCGGCGGCGTGAATGCGCGCCTTCGACTCCTCCCGACCGCCGGCGTCGTCCGCCTCGAGCCCGAGCAGGCGGATCGCGAAGGGGAGCGAGAGGCCCTGGCCCACGAGCGTCACGAGGATGACGCAGAACGCGAGGAAGATCACGAGATCGCGACCGGGAAAGGGATCGCCCGCGGCTGTCGTGAAGGGAAGCGCGAGCGCTGCGGCGAGCGAGACCGCGCCCCGCATCCCCGCCCATCCGATCAGCGCAGGGCCTTGCCACGGTGGCGAGGGATCTCGCTCGCGAATGCGAGCGCTGAGGAGCCGCGGCAGGTAGGTCGCTGGGAAGACCCAGAGGAGCCGCACGCCGATCACGGTCGCGCCGATCGCGGCCCCGTAGCCGAGCAGCGTCTGTCCCGACGTGCCTTCGAGGTTGTCGAGGATCCGCGGCAGCTGAAGCCCGACGAGGACGAAGAGCACGGCGTTCAAGACGAAGGTGCCGATCTCCCAGACGGCGTCTCCCTGCAACCGCACCTCCGCCGTCGTCAGCTCCGGCGTGTGCCAGCCGAGATAG
>JBPCJB010000158.1:0-13294 GCA_051005735.1 Gaiellaceae bacterium
CCGAACGTGCTGCCGTGATCGCCGGCGACGAACCCATCCGGTGCGCCGTCGGAGACGAGGAGCACCCCGATCGGCAGCCCGTTCGCGAGCCCCTTGGCGAGCACGACGGCGTCCGGTCGGACGGCGCGCTGCTCCCAGGCGAAGAACGTTCCGGTGCGACCGATCCCGCACTGCACCTCGTCGAAGACGAGAAGCGCTTCGTGCTCGTCGGCGAGGGAGCGTGCCGCGGCCAGGAACTCGGCGCGGGCGGGGTGGATTCCGCCCTCGCCCTGCACCGGCTCGATCAGGATCGCCGCAGTCTGCAGGCCGACGAGCGCCTCGAGCGAGGCGACCTCGTTCAGACGCGCGAACCGCGCGAGCGGTGTGAGCGGCTCGAAGGGAGCCCGCTTCGCCGGCTGGCCGGTGACTGCCAGCGCGCCGTGCGTTCGGCCGTGGAACGAGTTCTCGAGCGCGACGATCTCCGGCCTTCCCGTCGCCTTGCAGGCCCACTTGAGCGCCGCCTCGACTGCCTCGGCGCCCGAGTTGCAGAAGAACGCCCGCGCGCCGCCGAACCGATCCGAGAGGAGCGTCGCGAGCCGGGTCATCGGCTCCGTTCCGTAGAGGTTCGACGTGTGCCAGAGCTCGTCGAGCTGCGCCCGCGCGGCGGCGAGCGGCGCCGGGTGGCAGTGGCCGAGCGAGACGACCGCGATGCCGCCGAGCAGATCGAGATAGCGCTTGCCGCCGGTGTCCGTGAGCCAGCAGCCCTCACCCGAGACGAAGGTCACGTTCGCGCGCGTGTAGGTCGGGAGCAGGGCGGGGATCGTCGCTGCCATGCTCACGCGAGCACCGCCGTCTGCCCGATAGCGGCCTCGACACCGCCGCGGGCCGCTCCGATCGCAGCCTGGAGCTTCGGAACGATTCCGCCGGCGAGGTCGCCCCTTTCGAGCAGGCGCTCGGCCGCGGCGGCGTCGATCGAGGTCGCAATCGCGCCGCCGAGCAGGAGCCCGGGGACGTCGGTGAGGAAGTGGAGCCGCTCGGCCTCGCGCCCGAGCGCGAGCGCCGCGGCCGCGTCGTCGGCGTTCACGTTCAGCGGGCCGCCGCCTTCGAGGGCACGGCCGAGCGGAGCGACGACGGGGATCTTTCCGGCAGCGAGCGCCTCGACCACGGCGGCGGGAAGGCTCGGGAGCGCCTCGCCGACGAGCCCAAGCTCGGGCACGGGCGTCGCCTGGAGCCCGATCTCGTTGCCGAAGAGCGGGACGGCCAGCTCGCCGAGCGCCGCGCAGAGAACGGCGTTCACCTCGGCTAGCGAGCGGCGCACGACCTCGAGCCCCTCGAGACTCGTAACCCGACGGCCGTGGACGAACTCGACCGGAATCCCGAGCCGCGACATCTCCGCCGAGATCTGCGAGCCGCCGCCGTGGACCACGCAGACGCGGTGGCGCTTCGCCAGAGCGAGGATCGCGGCGGCGGACTCGCCCGCGACGGCGCCGCCGAGCTTGACGACGACGGTGCTCACGTCCGGTAGTCCGCGTTGATCCGCACGTAGTCGTAGGAAAGGTCGCTCGTGAGATAGCTCGCGCTTCCGCCGCCGAGCCCGAGGTCGAGCTCGATCCGGCAGACGCCGTTCGAGACGTCCGGCTCGGCGCCGACCGGCGAGCCGTGCTCCAGCACCCGAGTGCCGTTGTACGAGAGCGAGACGCGGCTGGAATCCACGGACGCGAAGGCGCCGTTGTAGGGGGCCGAGCCGGCGGCCGAGAGGACGCGCCCCCAGTTCGCGTCGTGACCGAAGAGCGCCGTCTTCACGAGCGGAGAGGTTGCGATCCGGGCGGCGATCGCGCGCGCCTGGCGGTCGTCGATCGCACCCGAGACCTCGATCTGCGCCAACACGGTGGCGCCCTCGCCGTCGGCGACGATCTGCTCCGAGAGATCGCGGCAGACCCGCGCGAGCGCGAGAGAGAAGGCGAGGTCGGTCGCGGGCGTCCGCTCGATCCCGCTGGCGCCGTTCGCGAGCAGGCAGACCGCGTCGTTCGTCGAGCACTCGCCGTCGACGGTGATCGAGTTGAAGCTCACGTCCACGGCCGGGCGGAGGAGCTCGAGCGCCTCGTCCGGCTCGAGCGGGTAGTCGGTCGTCAGCACGGCGAGCATCGTCGCGAGCTGGGGATGGATCATTCCGGAGCCTTTCGCCATCCCGCCGACCGCGAAGCCGTCCATCGAGATTGCGGACTGCTTCGTCTTCGTATCGGTGGTCAGGATCGCCTCCGCCGCGTCCGTACCGCCGTCGGCGGAGAGGGCGGTCGCCGCCGAGCGAAGTCCGACGAGCATCTTGTCGAGCGGAAGCAGCGTGCCGATCACGCCGGTCGAGAGGACGAGCACCTCCTCCGCGTGGAGGTCGAGGAGCCGCCCCGCCTCGGCCGCGGTCGCGAGCGCGTCGAGCTCCCCCCGCATCCCAGTGGCCGCGTTCGCGACGCCCGAGTTGACGACGACCGCCTGCGGCTGCGTGAGCTCGAGGTGCGCCTTCGAGACGACGACCGGCGCCGCCTGAACCTGGTTGACGGTGAACATGGCTGTGCCGACCGCAGGCGCTTCCGAGCGGATGAGCGCGAGGTCCTTCGCGTTCCGGCGGATTCCCGCATGGATCCCCGACGCGACGAAGCCCTTCGCCGCCGTGACGCTCATACGAGGACACCGGAGAGCCGCAGCCCGGCGGTCTCCTCGAGCCCGAGCGCGAGGTTCGCGTTCTGGACGGCCTGGCCGGCGGCGCCCTTGCCGAGGTTGTCGAGCGCGCAGACGACGATCCCCATCCCTGTCGCACGGTCGGTGAAGACGCCGAGCTCGGCGCCGTCGGTGCCCTGGACACGGGAGAGCTCCGGCGCGATGCCTTGCGGAAGCACGGTCACGACAGGCGAGGTGGCGTAGGCCGCTACGAGCGCTGCTCGGAGGTCGCCGCCTGGTCGGACATAGCAGGTCGCGATCAGGCCCCGGCGGACCGGCAGCAGGTGCGGGACGAGACAGACGGGGTAGCCGAGCGCCTGCTCGAGCTCCGGCGCGTGCTGGTGCGAGCCGACCTTGTAGAGGGAGACGTTCTCGAGCACATGGCCGGCATGCGAGCTCGCCGTGAGGGACCTGCCGGCGCCGGAGACGCCGGACTTCGCATCCACGATCACGCTCTCGTGCTCGATCAGCTCGGTCAGCGGCGCCAGCGCGAGGAGGACGGCCGTCGCATAGCAACCGGGATTCGCGATCAACGGGCCGGACGGCGGGAAGAGCTCAGGGAGCGCGTAGCTCCACTCGCGGAGCGCTGTTGGGACCGGATGCTCGAAGCCGTACCAGGCCGGGTAGAGCGACGGCTCCTTGAGCCGGTGCGAGCCCGAGAGATCGACGACGACCGCACCGGGCGGAGGGTGGAGTGCGGCGGAGCGCTCGTGGTCGAGGCAGGAGAAGACGAGCTCCGCGCCCGCCGCGAGAGCCTCCACGTTCGCCATGAAGCCCGGGACCGAGCCGTCGAGCCGCGGGTCGAGGACGGCGGCCGGCTTCCCGGCAAGCGAATCCGATCCGAGCGCGACGAGCTCGAGATCCGGGTGGGAGAGAACGCGGTCGAGCGTCTCCTGCCCGGAGTAGCCCGAGGCGCCGAGGATGGCGGCAGTAATCGGCATACCGCTTAGTATGCATAAATCCTGTGTATTATGCTACTCGATGCCAGCGGCCTTCCTCGTCCTCGAAGACGGCACGGTCTTCCCGGGCCGCTCGGTCGGCACGTCCGGTGTCGCCGCGGGCGAGGCGTGCTTCACGACCGCGTCTGCCGGCTACGAGCAGGCGGTCACCGACCCGAGCTACGCGCGCCAGGTGCTCGCGTTCGCCTACCCGCTCGTCGGCAACTACGGGGTCGACGAGTCGCTCCTCGAGTCCGGGCGGGTCTGGACCGAGGGAGTCGCGATGCGCCGAGCACGACCGGAGTGGTCAGCCTGGCTCGCCGCACGCGGAGTCGTGGCGCTCGAGGAGGTCGACACGCGCGCGCTTGTCCGGCGGCTGCGCGAGGACGGCGCCATGCGCTGCGCGCTCGGCATCGCCTCGCCGGCCGCGCTGCATGAACGAGCGCTCGCGCAGCCGCACCTGGACTGGCCGCGGATGCAGGCCGAGCCGGAGCTCGCCTCGCCCCCGCCGGCGCTCGAGGCGTGCGTCCGGGAGCCGTTCAGCGTCGGCGTCGGGCCTCGCGTGGTCGTCCTCGACTACGGCTGCAAGCGCTCGATCGTCGGACGACTCGCCCAGTCTGGCGTCGAGGCGGTCGTCGTTCCCGGCACCTGGGCGGCCGGCCAGGTGCTCGAGCTCGACCCCGCCGCCGTGCTCGTCGGCAACGGCCCGGGCGACCCGGCGCAGCTCGACGGGCCGGTCGAGACGGTGCGCGAGCTGCTCGGCCGCGTGCCGCTCTTCGGGATCTGCCTCGGGCACCAGCTCGTCGGGCTCGCGCTCGGACTCGAGACCTTCAAGCTCCCCTTCGGTCACCGCGGCGCGAATCATCCGGTTCGCGTCACCGGCTCCCGTCGCGTCCTCGTGACCGTCCAGAATCATGGTTTCGCGGTCGCGCCCGGCGACGGCGCCGAGGTCAGCCACGTCTCCCTGAACGACGGCACAGTCGAGGGCCTGGCCGGCGACGGCTTCACGACGCTCCAGTTCCATCCCGAGGCAGCGCCCGGCCCGCACGACGCCCTGTCGTTCTTCGACGAGATCGCGACCGCATGCCGAAACGCGAAGACCTTCGCAGCATCCTGATCGTCGGCTCGGGACCGATCCGGATCGGCCAGGGGTGCGAGTTCGACTACGCCGGCGTACAGGCGTGCCGCGCCCTGCGCGAGGAGGGCTACCGCGTCGTCCTCGTCAACTCGAACCCGGCGACGATCATGACCGACCCCGAGTGGGCCGACGCGACCTACCTGGAGCCACTCGACCTGCCGACGGTGGCTGCGATCGTCGAGCGGGAACGGCCGGATGCGCTGCTGCCGACGCTCGGCGGCCAGACCGCTCTGAACCTCGCCGTCGAGCTCTCGGGGGCCGGTGTGCTCGCCGAGTACGGTGTCGAGCTGATCGGCGCCGACCTCGAGGCGATCCGACGCGCGGAGGATCGACAGCTCTTCCGCGAGACGATGCGGGCCGCCGGCCTGCCGGTTCCGGCGAGCGCGATCGTGAGCTCGCTCGACCAGCTCGGCGAGTGTCCCGTTCCCGCCGTAATACGGCCCGCCTTCACCCTCGGAGGCCGTGGCGGCGGGATCGCCCGGACGACCGGGGAGCTCGCGGGGTGCGTCGCGCACGGGCTCGCGGCGAGCCCGATCTCCCAGGTGCTGGTCGAGCGCTCGCTCGAAGGCTGGCAGGAGTTCGAGCTCGAGCTGATGGCGGACACCGCCGGCAACTGCGTCGTCGTCTGCTCGATCGAGAACCTCGACCCGGTCGGCGTCCACACCGGCGACTCGTGGACGGTCGCGCCGCAACAGACGCTCTCGGACGGCGAGCTCCAGCGCCTCCGGGACGCCGCCTTCACGTGCGCGCGGGCGATCGGGGTCGCCACGGGCGGTGCAAACGTCCAGTTCGCCTACGAGCCTTGGACCGGCGAGCTGGCGCTGATCGAGATGAACCCGCGCGTCTCACGCTCCTCGGCGCTCGCCTCGAAGGCGACCGGCTTCCCGATCGCGAAGCTCGCCGCCCTGCTTGCGGTCGGCTACACCCTCGACGAGCTCCCGAACGACATCACGGGCGTCTCGAGCGCCGCGTTCGAGCCGGCGCTCGACTACGTCGCGGTCAAGGCGCCGCGCTTCGACTTCGGCCGCTTTCCCGGCGCGGACGCGACTCTGGGGACGGAGATGCGGGCCGTCGGGGAAGCCCTCGGGCTGGGGAGGACGTTCCCGGAGGCGCTCCTGAAGGCGCTCGACGGAATCGAGGCCGGAGACGCGCTGCCCACGATCCCGGGGCTGCACCCGTACTTCGCCGCCGAGCTCGAGTCGATCGGCGCGGCCGAGCGGAAGCTCGCCACGCGCGGCGACGTCGCGGCGGCGAAGCGCTTCGGCCTTCCCGATGCGCGGATCGCGCGGCTGCTCGGGATCGGCGAGCGCGAGGTGCGCGGCCGAAGGGGTCGGCCGGCGAGGCTGGCCGTCGACTCGTGTGCCGGCGAGTTCGAGGCTCGGACGCCGTACTACTACCTCTCGTACGAGATAGGCGACGACGACGCGGCAGAAGCCGGGGCGATCGTCGTTCTCGGCTCGGGCGCGAACCGCATCGGTCAGGGGATCGAGTTCGACTATTGCTGCGTGCGGGCCGCGCAGGCATTCCGTCGGCTCGGCCACGAAGTCGTGCTCGTCAACTCGAACCCGGAGACGGTCTCCACCGACTACGACACCTGCGATCGTCTCTATCTCGAGCCGCTGACGCTCGAGCGGGTGCTCGACGTCGTCGAGCTCGAGCGCCCGCTCGGAGTCGTCGTCTCGCTCGGGGGCCAGACGCCACTCGGGCTCGCGGCGGCGCTCGCGGCAGAGGGCGTGCCGCTGCTCGGCGGTCCGCTCCCGGCGATCGAGGCGGCGGAGGATCGCGGTCGCTTCGCGGCGCTGCTCGGAGACCTCGGCCTGCGAGCGCCCGAATGGGCGATCGCGGCCACGACCGCCGAGGCACGAGCGATCGCAGCGGAGCTCGGGCATCCGGTGCTCGTCAGGCCCTCGTATGTGATCGGCGGAACCGGGATGCGCGTCGCACGCGACCCGGAGGAGCTCGAGCTCGCGGGGCCTGCGCTCGTCGATCGCTTCCTCGAGGGCGCCCTCGAGCTCGACGTCGACATCCTCTGCGACGGGAAAGATGCCTGGGTGGCGGCGATCCTCGAGCACGTCGAGCGGGTGGGCGTCCACTCCGGCGACTCCGCGTGCGTCGTTCCCGCCCCCTCCGTCTCGCCCGCGCTCGAGGCGGAGATCCGCGAGCTCGCGAGCCGACTCGCCCCCGGTCTCGGCGCCCGCGGTTTGCTCAACATCCAGCTCGCGCTGCACGAGAATGGGCTCTACGTGCTCGAGGCGAACCCGCGCGCCTCGAGGACAGTCCCGTTCGTCGCGAAGGCGACCGGTGTGCCGCTCGTCGACCACGCATGCCGGCTCCTGCTCGGTGCGTCGCTCGGCTCTCTGGACCTGCCCGACCGTGTCGTGCCCGAGCGAGCGTGGGCGAAGGAGGCGATCTTCCCGGCCGAGCGCTTCGCGGGCGCCGCCGACCGAGGAATCGAGATGCGCTCGACCGGCGAGGTGATGGCGAGCGGAGCGACGGTCGTCGCCGCCTATCGCCGCGCCCTCCAGGCGGCGGGTCGCGCGCAGCCCCGTTCCGAGCTCGGGCCGCCGCTTGCCCGTTCCGCCCTTGCGTCCGCTGCCTTACGCTCCGAGGTCATGGCGCTGCCGTGATCGCATATCCGGGGCGCGAGGGCGCGCACAGCGCAGTCGCCTGCGCCGCGCTCTTCCCGGGCGAGGAGCCGCTGCCGTTGCCGTCTTTCCGGGCGGTCGCCGACGCGGTTGCGACGCGGGAGGTCGAGTACGGGGTGCTTCCGATCGAGAGCTCTCTCGCCGGACCTGTCAACGAGACCCACGATCTGCTCTGGGATTCGCCGCTCTCGATCGTGGGCCAGGCGGTGCTCCCGATCCGGCACTTCCTGCTCGCGGCGACGGAGCTTGCGGCTGCGGCAGTGCGGGTCGTCTACTCGCACCCGGTAGCGCTCGACCAGTGCCGGGATCTGCTCGCCCGCCTCCCGAGCGCCACCGTGATCGCGATGCCGACGACGGCGGACGCGGCCAAGCACGTCGCGGAGAGCGGAGTCGGCGGCGAGGCGGCGATCGCGAGCGAGAAGGCGGCTGAGCTGTACGGGCTCAGCGTGCTCGAGACCGACGTCGGCGACCATCCGGAGGCGTACACACGCTTCGTCTCGATCGCGACGTGGACGCGCGTCGACCGGAACGCGCCGGCGTTCCGGACGGCCTTCTCGTTCGTGACCGATCATCGGCCGGGTGCCCTGCATCGCGCGCTCGAGCCGTTCGCGCGGCACGGAATCGACCTGCTCCAGCTCGTCTCGCGGCCGATCCCACGGTCGGTGTGGCGCTACCGCTTCGACGCCGTCCTCGCCGGGCATCCGCTCGACTACGAGGTGCAGGCGGCGCTCGCCGAGGCTCGCGCGAGCACGCGACGGCTCGTCGTCTTCGGCTCGTATCCCGCCGAGTAGCCAGCAGCCGGTGACTACGGGCCACAGCTCCTCACTCGCGGTCGAGCTGCGCCTCCAGCTCGTCGAGCTCGCGCTCGAAGGTCCGCCGCAAGTCATGCCGCTCGCCGTCGTCGAGCCACGAGCCGTCGACGCCGTTCAGGCAGAGTTGTCGGACCTCGTCCGGCCCCCAGCCGGCGGCGGTGCACATGAGGGCGTACTCGGACCCGAGGTCGGTCGCGAACATGGGCGGATCGTCGGTGTTGAGGGCGACGCGCAGCCCCCGCTCGACCATCGCCCTGATCGGATGCGCGGCCAGGTCGGCCGTGAAGTAGCAGATCGCCGTGGCGGTCGGAGCCACGGTGAAGAGGATGCCCTGGTCCCGCGCTCGCGTGAGGACGCGCTCGTCGTCGAGGACGTAGTACCCGTGGTCGATCCGCTCGCAGCCGAGGAGGTCGAGGCAGGTCGTGATGTTCACGGGCGGCGCATCCTCACAGGCATGCGCGGTGAGCCGAAGCCCGCCCTCGCGTGCGAGCCGGTATGCCTCCACGAACTGCTCGGGCGGATCGATTGCCTCGGCGCCGTCCAGGCCCAGGCCGATCACCTCGTCGGGCCGGTGCGCCAGCACCTGGCGGACCATCTCGACCGCCACGTCAGGCGGATCCTGCCGCTGGATGTCTGCGATCAACCGGCAGCGAACGCCGAGCCTCCGCTCCGCCTCCCGGATCCCGTCGCAGAGGCCGTCGACGACAGTGGGATAGCCGATGCCGCGGCTCGTGTGCAGCGTCGGTGTGAAGAACATCTCGCGGTAGCGGAGGTTGCCGAGCTCGACGCCGTCCTCGAGCGACTCGTACGCGATCCGCGCGAAGTCGTCGCGGTCGACGAGCGTCGAGGAGACCGCTACAGCGATCTCCTCGAACTCGCCGAACCCGTCGAAGCGATAGAGGCCGTCCGGGTTGGCAGCGGGAAGCTCGACCCCGTTCGTCCGGGCGAGCTCGAACGCCGTCTCGGGCCGGATGCTGCCCTCGACATGACAGTGCAGCTCCGCCTTCGGCACGCGGCGGAGGAACTCGTCGTAGTTCACGGACACTCCTCTCTCGAGCTCGTCACTTGACGAACGGCTTGCCGTCGGCGGCCGGTGGACGGACGCGGCCGACGAGGCCCGCCAGCACCGCGATCGTGACCAGGTAGGGGAGCATCTGGAGCAGCGTCGACGGGATCGGAGCGCCGATCACCGAGAGCGTGCTCTGGGCTGCGTCGGTGAAGCCGAACGCGAGTGCCGCGCCGCAGGCGGCGAGCGGTCGCCAGCGGCCGAAGATCACCGCGGCGAGCGCGATGAAGCCCTTGCCCGACGAGACGCCCGTGGAGAAGGCGCCGATCGACCCGATCGTCAGGAACGTGCCGCCGAGCCCGGCGATGAGGCCGCTTGCGATCACGTTCCTGTAGCGCGTACGCGTGACGCTGATCCCGACGCTCTCCGCGGCCTCTGGATTCTCGCCGACCGCCTGCACGCGCAAGCCCCAGCGGGTGTGGAAGAGCCCGACGTGCACGGCGAGCAGGAGCCCGAGGGCGAGGTACCAGATCAGGTTCTGGGCGAACAGGGGCTCACCGACTACGGGGATCGAGGAGAGGCCGGGGATGCGCCAGGTTGGGAGGATGGGTGGGCTGTTCAGGGAGTCCTGGCGCGGGACGATCACGCGCAGGAAGAGGAAGCTCGTCAGCCCGAGCATCAACAGCGTCAGCACGATTCCGACGACGACCTGGTCGGCGAGGAAGCGAATCGCGAAGAGCGCGAGCAGGGCGGCGACGAGCGCGCCGGCAGCCGAGCCCGTCAGGACGCCGATCCAGACGCCGTAGAGGCTCGCGAAGACCGACGCGGCGAATGCGCTGAGCACGAACTGCGCCTCGATCGCGATGTTGATCACGCCGGCGCGCTCGCAGACGACACCCGTGAGGGCGCCGAGCATGATCGGCAGCGACAGGGCGATGGTGGCGGTGAGGAGGCCCGGCACGCTGATCGAGCGTCCGGAGACCGCCCAGCAGAGGAACGCGAGGACGAGCGCAGCGAGCGCGACCCCGAGCGCGAGCCCCCGCGGCAGGCGTCTGCCGCCGAGCGCGCCGAGCTGGACGAGCCCGAGCAGGAAGACCAGAGCGCTACCCGCGAGCGCCGTCGTCTGCGGCGGCAGGACGAGGTCGGGAAGCGTCGTCGTCGACGTGAAGTCGGAGAGGAAGAAGACGGCGTCGGGGCGCGCGCGCAGGCCGAAGGAGGTCGTAGCGGCCGCGAGCGCGATCAGGACGAGACCGTGTCTCCTCGAGCGGTCGACCGCGAGCACAGGCGGGCGGGCTAGAGCCCCCGCCTTCACCGGCGTCTCTACCATCCGCGCCCCGCAGGGGCTTCGATCGGCCGAGCTCGCAGCCGGAAGACGGCCCGGACGAGCTGCGGCGCGGCGACGAACAGCACGGTCAGCGCCTGGATCACCGTCACGATGTCGAACGGGGTCGCCGTCGCCGCCTGCATGCGGACACCTCCCGCCTCGAACGCGCCGTAGAGGAGGCTCGCGAGGACCGTGCCGCCGACTGTCGCCCTGCCGAGGAGCGCGACGCTGATCCCGAGGAAGCCGAGGCTCGCCGCCGAGGACGGCACGAGCGCGTAGTCGGTTCCGAGGATCTCGACGGCGCCGGCGAGGCCCGCGAGGGCGCCGGCGAGAACCATGCCGAGCACCCAGGCGCGGGAGACCGAGACGCCGGCGGTGCGGGCGGCGTCCTCGTTCAGGCTGACGATGCGGAGGCTGAAGCCGATCGTCGTGCGGCGCAGGAGCCACAGCATCGCGGCGGCGACCGCGAGCGCGACGAGGATGCCGAGATGCAGCCGGAGCGTCTCGCCCGCGAGCTGAGGCAGGCGTGCGGAGCCCGCGACTTCGGGGCTGAGCGGGTCGGTTCTGCCCTCGCGGAGGAAGATCGGCTTCGAGAGCAGGTAGAGGACGAGGCCGACCGCGACGTAGTTGAGCATGATCGTCGTGATCACCTCGTGCGCACCTGTTCGCGCCTTCAAGAACCCCGGGATCAGCCCCCAGGCGGCGCCCGCGGCGACCCCGGCGAGGAGCGCGGCGGCCAGATGCAGCGCCGCCGGCAGTTGCCAGTGGAAGCCGACGAAGGCGCCGGCCGCCGCTCCGAGCATCGCCTGCCCCTGGCCGCCGATGTTGAAGAGGCCGGCGCGGAAGGCGATCGTCACCGAGAGGCCGGCGAGGATCAGCGGCGTCGCCGCGACGAGCGTCTCCGAGATGGGCCCGAAGACGTTCGCGATCGAGCCCCCGTCCACCGCGGCGGAGACGCTCGCGGGCTCGAGCAGCGCCCCGCGCAGGAGCGCGCCGTAGGCATCCGCGATCGCGTCCCAGCTCGCGGCGAGGGCGCGCCCGGGATCGCTCGTCACGCGACGCCAGGCAGCGGCTGCGGCGGGATCGGACGCGGCGATGACGACGGCGCCGACGAGGAGCGCCAGCACGAGCGCGAGCACCGTGACGGCGACGGCGCCGCCGGTGACGACCTCACGGACGATGCGCCTGCCGAGCCCGGAGCCGCGGAGAGGGGCGCTCGCGGCAGGCGGCGGGTCGGCGGCGACCGGCTTCTCGAGGACGGGCGGCCGGCTCATCGTCAGGCGACCGGGAGACTGAGGTTGCCGCCGGCCATGAGCACGCCGAGCGACTCGCGCGGTGTGCTGGGCGGGACGGTGTCGACGATGCCGCCGCGGTAGATGACGGCGAGCCGGTCGCCGAGCGTGATCGCCTCGTCGAGATCGCTCGTGACCACGAGCACGGCGGCGCCCGCGTCGCGGGCCTGGACGATGCGGCGCTGGACGAACTCGGCCGCCGCCACGTCGAGGCCTCGCGTCGGCTCGGCGACGATCAGGAGCCGAAGCGGCCGCGAGAGCTCACGCGCGAGCAGCACCTTCTGCTGATTTCCGCCCGAGAGCGTTCCCGCGGCAACGTCCATGGAGGGGGCGCGGACGTCGAACTCGGAAATGAGCCTCGCCGCATGGTCTCGGATCGCCTTGCGCTGAAGCCGAATCCCCTTCGCGAAGGGGGGCCGGGCGAAAACGTCCAGGACGAGGTTCTCGTAGACCGGCAGCTCGGCCACGAGCCCCGAGCGCCTCCGGTCCTCGGGGACGAAGGCCACGCCTCGCGCGAGGATCTCGCGCGTCGTCAGACCGGTCACGTCCTCGCCCGACAGCGTCACGGCGCCCGACTGCGGGCGCCGCAGTCCCATCAGCGCCTCGACGACCTCGGTCTGGCCGTTGCCGTTCACTCCGGCCAGCGAGAGGATCTCGCCCTCCCGGATCTCGAAGGTGGCGCCCCCGCCGCTCTCCGACTCGCCCGCCGCCAGGACCCTCAGCGCGTCGGCGCGGAGCACGACCGCCCCCGGGTTTCCCCGGCTCTTCTGCACCCCGAGCAGCACGTTCTTGCCGACCATGAGCGCTGCGAGCTCGCTCTCGGTCGCGTCGGGCGTGGCGGTTCCGACCACGTGGCCGCGCCGCAGGATCGTCACCCGGTCCGCGACCTTCCTCACCTCACGCAGCTTGTGCGAGATGAAGACGATCGACCTTCCGCTCTCGCGCAACGCCGCCAGAATGCCGAAGAGCTGCTCGCTCTCCTGCGGCCGGAGGACGGCTGTCGGCTCGTCGAGGATCAGAAGCTGCGCGTCCCGTTTGAGCGCCTTCATGATCTCGACGCGCTGCTGGAGCCCGATCGGCAGATCGCCGACGACGGCGTCCGGATCTGCTTCGAGCCCGTACCTCTCCGCCATCTCCGCGACGTCGTGGCGCGCGGTGCGCCGGTCGAGGCGACCGCTTCTGCCGACCCGCTCGAAGCCGAGCATCACGTTCTCGGCCACCGTGAGGGTCGGGACGAGCGCGAAGTGCTGGTGCACCATCCCGATCCCGGCCGCGATCGCATCGCGCGGAGACTCGAACTCGACGGGCCGGCCGTCGATCGAGATGCGGCCGCCGTCGAGGCGCAGCGAGCCGTACAGCAGGTTCATCAGCGTGGACTTGCCGGCGCCGTTCTCGCCGAGGAGGCAGTGGATCTCGCTCTCCTCGATCGTGAGATCGACGCCGGCATT
>JBPCJB010000159.1:0-2788 GCA_051005735.1 Gaiellaceae bacterium
CCCCGACGCGCTCGACGAGAGCGGCGAGCCGCTGCCGGAGAAGGAGTACCAGCTTCCCCGACGCACGCGGCTGCTCGTGACTCAGGGCGAGCTGGTCGAGCCGGGCGATGCCTTCAACGAGGGGTCACGCTCGCCGGCGGAGCTCCTGGAGCTCCGCACGAAGGCTCAGAAAGGCTCGACCGAGACCGAGCTGTACCTAGTGGGCGGGGTGCAGAAGGTCTACAAGTCGCAGGGCGTGGACATCCACGACAAGCACATCGAGCTGATCGTCCGGCAGATGCTGAAGAAGGTTCGCGTGATCGAGGCGGGCGACACCAGCCTCCTCCCGGGCGAGCTGGCCGACAAGACGAAGGTCGACCGGGAGAACGGCAAGCTCAAGAAGAAGGGCGAGCACGCCACGTTCGAGCCGCTGATCCTCGGGATCACGAAGGCCTCGCTCGCGACGGAGTCGTTCCTCTCTGCCGCCTCCTTCCAGGAGACGACGAAGGTACTGACCGACGCCGCGATCGAGGGCAAGGTCGATCACCTGCTCGGCCTGAAGGAGAACGTGATCATCGGCAAGCTGATCCCGGCTGCGACCGGGCTCAAGCGCTACCGTCAGATCGACATCGGCCCGTCCGACTCGGTCCCCGCGCACCTCTACGCGCGGCCCGACACGGAGGCCGAGCTGCTGGCGGCGCTCGAGGAGATCGGCTCCGTCGACGGGGACGGGATCGACCTGGAGGCGCTCGGGCTCACCTTCGGCGGCTCGCCCCAGCACGATGCCGACGGTGACGGGATGCCGACGGAGTCGCCTGAGGCGACGGAGATCCCCGAGATCGACAGCCCACTGGACGAGCCCAGCAACTAGGCCTCCGTCAGGAGATCGCGAAACGACGGGGCGGCCATGGCGCCGCCCCGTCGTCGTTTGCCGAAGGGATCGGAAGCTGTCTGGTACAACGAGCGGCGTCCGATGAAGAAATCCCTGCTCATCGCGCTTGTCTCCGCTGCCGTGCTCGGCGCGGCGCCCGCTCCCGCCGCGGCGGCGCCCTGCGTCGTCCCGGGCGAGAAGCCGCTCTGGATCGACTACGGCGCGCCCCAGCTCGAAGCTCTCTTCGGGCGGCCCGGCGTGATCGTCGCCGGCTCGGGCGCTGCGTACCCCTCCCGGATGCGCGCCGCCGGGGCCACGACCGTCTTCTGGGACAACTACCTGAATCGGCGCGTCGGCACTCCCTCCGCGCCGGCCGATCCCGCTGCGCTTCCCCAGAGGGCGAAGACCCTCGTCGACTACGCCGTGGCGAGCCTCGGCTGCGAGACGCCCTGGATCGTGATGAACGAGCTCTTCGGCGCCTCGACGCCGACGCCCTGGACGCCGACGACCGCGCGCTACCGAGCGAACGTGCTCCAGTGGGCGCGACTGCTCGCCGCGCGCGGCGCCAAGCCGATCCTGCTGGTCTCGAGCGACCCGTATACGGGTGTGGACGCGGCGCCGTGGTGGCGGGAGGTCGCAAGCGTCGCGGACATCGTCGTCGAGAAGTACTTCGGCGCGCCGTCGATCCACAAGGCCGGGCCCGAGCTCGGAAGTCGGCGCATGCGGACGTCGATGCGGCGCGCTGCCTCGAAGCTCTTCTCGATGAACATTCCGGCGACCAAGGTGGGCTTCATGCTCGCCTTCCAGACCGGCCGCGGCACCGGCGGGCGCGAAGGGCTCGAGCCCGAATCGGCCTGGTTCGAGGTCGCGAAGCTGCAGGCGCTCGCGGCCAGGCAGGTTTCGCGCGAGCTCGGGACGGCGTACGTCTTCTCCTGGGGCTGGGGCGTCTTCAACGAGGCAGGCAACGACCCCGACAAGGCCGGCGCCGCGTGCGTCTGGCTCTGGGCGCGCGACTCCGCCCTCTGCGACGCACCCGCTCGCCACCGCTTCGACGCCGATCTCCGGGCCGGTCAGATCGACCTCCCCGCCGGCGTTCGCTGCATTCTCGGCGAAGCCACAGTGACGACGAACGAGATCGGCGCGCTTGCGCGTGTGACGGGCGATGCCGAGCTCGCGCTCTCGATTCTCTACGCCCGGCTCGTTGCGCAACGCGCCGCGCCCATCGATCGACGCGATGTCCTCGCAGCGGAGCGCGTCGTCGTCCTCCGACGCTTCGGCGGAAGTCGTGCGCCGTATCTCGCGGCACTGACGCGGGCGGGGGCGACACTCGCCGCGGCTCGCGGCGCGATCGGAGACGAGCTGCGTCGCAGGGCGCTCGAGGTGCGGCTCGCACCGCGCCGCACAGCGTCCGCCGCGGAGGTGACGCAGTTCCTCGGGACCTACGGATCGGTTCTCGCCCGAGAGGTCGAGCTCGAGCCCGCACCGTTGTGGCTGCCGAGCGGTCGCGGGGTCGCGCTCTCGACCGAGCTACCGGCGGAGGCGTTCTCGGCCGCCACGGGAACAGCGCTTGCGATCAGGACGCTGGCTGGTCTCATCCGAGTTCGCGCGACCGGCGAGACCGTGCCGCTCGCCACGATCCCATTCGCGCGGGCAAGGCCGGCGGTGATCCGGGCGCTGCGCACTGCGGCGAACGCCGACGCGTATCGAAGTTGGAGCCAGCGTCGGCAGCACACTTCGCTCGAAGAGCTCCGCTGCGTGCGCGACCGGCTCCCTGCCGTCGGCGGGGTCGAGCTCTCGAGCTTTTTGCCGTTTCTCGCGCTCGACGTGAGCTAGCGGCCGCTCTCCGTTTGCGAGCCTGGGCGGTCTCCGCTACCATCCGCTGTCCGGTTGGCCAGGGCGTTCGTGAGCCCTGCCGACCGTTGTCGTGTGTGCAGGTTC
>JBPCJB010000160.1:0-5774 GCA_051005735.1 Gaiellaceae bacterium
CATCGAGCCGGGCTTCGCCGGCCAGGCGGCGCAGTTTCCGATCAGGAGGTTCGCCTCGGTCTGGCCGTAGAACTCGTTCAGCGGCGCGCCGAGCCGCTCCTCGCACCAGGCCGCCGTCTCCGCGCCGACCATCTCGCCGCCGCTCGCGACCGTGCGCAGCGTGAGCGTCGGACCGTCGGCGGCAGCCATCAAGCGCAGGGCGGTCGCCGGCATGAAGACGTTCCGGATCCCGAGCCGCTCGATCAGCTCGTACGCGCGCTCGGGATCGAACTTCGTGGTCTGGAACGCGACGACCGGACGCCCGTGGAGAAGAGACGGCATCAGCACGTCGAAGAGGCCGCCCATCCAGGCCCAGTCGGCGGGCGACCAGATCACGTCGTCAGGCTTCGGGAAGAAGTCGTGCGAGAGCTCGAAGCCGGGCAGGTGGCCGGCTAGGACGCGGTGCGCGAGGAGCGCACCTTTTGGCGGGCCGGTCGTCCCCGAGGTATAGACGATCAGCGCCGGCGTGTCGGGGCCGGTCGCCACCGGCTCGAAGCGGTCGGACGCGGCCGCCAGCAGCGCTGGCAGCTCGCGGTCGACGTCGATCGTCTCGACTTCCTCGAGGTCGCGATCGGTGATCACGACGGCGGGGTCCGCATCACCGAGCCGCACCGCCATCGCGTCCGGGCCGAAGCGGGTCGAGAGCGGAACGACGATCGCGCCGAGCTTGTAGACCGCGATGTGCGCGACCGCGGTCTCCGGCCGCTGCGGGAGCTCGATCCCGACCCGGTCGCCCTTGCCGATCCCGCGGGCGCGGAGCGCGTTGGCGAGCCGGTTCGAGTCGTCCGAGAGCTCGCCGAAGCTGACGCGACGGCTGACCTCGCGGCCGTCCGTGACGAGGATCGCGGTCGCGCCGCGCGGGTGGCGCTCGCAGACCTCGACTCCGAGGTTGAGCACTGGAGGCAGCTGCCAGCGGAAGTCCCGGACGAGCTCGTCGTAGGTCATCGCCAGAGGCGGTCGAGGAGCGCGAGGTAGACCTCGGTTGCGCGGACGAGCTCGGGCACCTTCATCGTCTCGACGTCGGCGTGCGCGCCGGTGCCAACCGGGCCGTGGTAGACGGTCGGGATCCCGGCCTGGTGGAACATCGCCCCGTCGGCGACGACCTTCATCCCGATCAGGGCCTGCTCGGTTCCCGTCACCTCGCGGTAGGCCTCGCGGAGCGCGACGGCGAGCCTCTCCTCGGGGTCGACGCGGTAGCTGTCGCGCACGAGCTTCAGGTCGAGCTCGATCGCGCAGCCCGTCTCCTCGGCGATCGCCGCGAGGAGCGCGCGGAACTCCTCGTCGACCGCGGCGAGCGTGTTGCCCGGCGCCCAGCGGCGCGTGCCGACGACGCGACACGTGGTCGGAAAGCGGTTGTAGAAGTCGCCGCCGTGCAGCTCGCCCAGGAAGTAGGTCTCGGCGCCGACCCAGGGATGCTCGGTCGCCGCGAGCTCGGCCGTGCGCGCCTCGATCGCTGCGATCACCTTTCCGGTGGCCATGAGCGGATGCGGCGTCCTCTTCGGCGTCTGCAGCTCGTGGGTCGGCATCCCCGGACGCGAGATCTCGATCTCGACCGTGGCCTGGCCCATGTGCGCGACGACGAACGAGTCGCCGGCGAGCTCGCAGACCACGGCGTAGTCGGCGGTGAAACCGGTCTCGGCCAGGAGGTAGGTCAGGTCCTCCCCGCGCCCGCCGGGCGCCTCGTGGAGGCCGATCGCCACGATCACGAGCTCGCCCGGGAACGATCTCCCTGCGACGATACGCGCAGCCTCGGCAGCGCACGCGAGCGCGCCCTTCATGTCCGCGGCGCCGCGTCCGAAGATCGTCTCTCCCTCCAGCCTCGGCGCCGCGTGCGGGATCGGAACCGTGTCGAGGTGCCCGTTGAGGACGATCGTCGGCCCGGGCCGGTCGCCCCGGAGCCGGCCGATCACGATAGGCGTCCGGGGGAAGCGCTCGTCGAGGAGCTCGACGTCCAGGCCGAGCTCCTCCAGCCGCTTCGCGTAGAGCCGGGCAACCGCGGCGGTGTCGCCGGTCGGGCTCTCGACCGCGACCAGCTCGAGGGTCAGGTCGCGGAGCCGGTTCGCGTCGAGGGGCGCCGTCATCTCGGGATCACCGGCAGGACGACGTGCGAGGGATGCTCGGCGTCAGCGAAGACCGTCTGCTCGGCGACGACGTGCCGCGTGTGCCGGCCGATCGGCTCGCCGGTGTTCGGGTTCCGCTCGAGCCGCGGGAAGTTCGACGAGGAGACGTCGACGCGGATGCGGTGGCCCGCGGCGAAGAGGTTCGACGTCGGGGGGAGGAGCATCGTCACGCGGTAGGGCGTGCCCGGCTCCATCAGCACCTCGCGCTCGAAGCCCTCGCGATACCGGGTCCGGATGATCGAGTCGTTCAGGAGCAGGTCGTAACCCTCCGGATAGTCCTCGCTCGGCGGGTAGACGTCGATCAGCTTCGCGGTGAAGTCGGTGTCGAGGGCGCTCGAGGCGATCCAGAGCTCGACCGCGACCCGGCCCGTGACCTCGAGCGGCGCCTCGAGCGGCTCGGTCTGGTAGACGAGCACGTCCGCGCGCTCCGAGAGCCGCTGGTAGGGCTCGCGCGCCGTGAAGTAGTCGGCCGACTCCTTCTGGTCGGCGGGCCCCGGGGTCATGATGTTCCGCAGCAGAAGCGCCGGGTTGAGGAGACGCGCCCACATCGGCTCGATCTCACCGCCCCCAGACGGGAACTCGCCGACCGCGCAGAAGAGGCCGCCGATCGTGGGCACCGGATCGTCCGGGTCGTAGGCGAAGCGCCGGGGCTCGTCGGCCCCGGCCAGTTCGGCGCCGGGCGGTTCGGGGCGGAGCGAGCCGTCGCCGTGGAAATTGAACGTCGTCGGGACGGCCCGCGCGAGCGGCCATTCCCGCTCGTTGCGCCAGCCGCCGCCGTGGTCGAGCTTGCCGAGCGCGGTCTTGCGGCCGCTGCCGCCGCCCATCACGAAGATCTTGACCGGCGCCTCGTCCGGCGGCTGGCCTGTGGCGTCGTCCGGGAGCCAGCGTTCGAAGAAGGCGAGCTGCTCCTCGAAGTAGCGCTGGACTCCCCAGACCGAGGTCGGCCCGAAGTCGACATCGAGCGTCCAGCTCGCGTCGCCGCGCATGCCCACGTGGCTCCACGGCCCCACGATCAGCCGTTGCGGCGACTCGTTCTGCGTCGTCATGGCCGCGAAGTACTCGCTGTCGGCGTGCGGGAAGGGGTCGTACCAGCCGGTCGTCATCGTGGCGGGGATGTCGGCGTGCTCGGGCCAGAAGCGGGTGAAGTCGTTCTCCTTCCTCGCCCAGAACTCGTCGTAGGCGCCTCGGGTGCAGTAGTCCACGAGCGTCTGTGCGAGCGTGGGCACGTGGCGGAGGGCGAGGTCGTCGCCGTTCGCCTCCCCGAGGATCGGCGAGCGCCAGAAGAGCTGCCGCAGGTTCTGGAGATCGCCGAAGACGTCGCGCTGCTTCTCCCAGTCGTCCTTCACCCCCTGCGCGTCGGCCGCGTGGATGTAGAGCGCCCAGAACATGTGCAGCTGCATCGCGCCGCCCTCGCGCGTCTGGTTCTCGAACGTGTTCGTCGGCGCCACGTCCGGCCAGATCGCGGTCAGGTGCGGCGGCCGCTCGAGCGCCGTCCGGATCTGGGTGATCCCTGCGTAGGAGCTCCCGACCATGCCCGTGCGGCCGTTGCTCCAGCCCTGCGCGGCGATCCACTCGATCGTGTCGTAGCCGTCCTCGCCGGTGTGCGGAGTCGCGCTGTGGAAGTACTCGTCCGTCCCCTCCGAGCGGTGCCGGTCGCGCAGGTCCTGGAGGGCGACCGCATACCCGTGCGGAACGAAGAAATCGGCGATCTCGGTGTACCGGCGCTCGCCCTTGTCGTACGGGGTCAGGCAGACGATCGTCGGATAGCGGCCGGAGACAAGCTCGCCGTCGCGCGCCGGGCGGTAGACGTCGGTCGCCAGGTGGATTCCGTCCCGCATCTCCAGCATCACGTCCTTCGAGATCACGATCCCGTAGCTCACGCGCTCTCCGTTTCGATCACGAGGTTGCCGAGGTCGTCGACGAGGACGGTGAAGCCCGGGTGGACGACCGTGGTCGAGTCGAGCTCCTCGACGACGGCCGGGCCAGTGAAGCTCGAGCCGGCCGAGAGGGCGTAGCGGTCGTAGATCGGGCAGTCGACGTAGTCGCCCGTCTCGGCGAAGTAGACGGGGCGATGCTCTTTCGGCGCCGCGTCGCCGCCGGTCTCGAGCGGGCGAGCCGGCGGCTTGGCGATCCGCCCCACGCTCGTCAGCCGCAGGCTCACGGCCTCGACCGGCTCGGCCGGCGCGGCGAACCCATAGACACGGTCGTGCTCGGCGTGGAACCGCTCCAGCATCCCTTCGCCGGCCAGGATCGTCAGCTCGTAGCTCTGGCCGACGTAGCGGAGGTCGATCTGGCGAGAGAACTCGATCGCGTCGGCGGCGATCCCCTCCCGCTCCAGCTCCTGCCGGCCCGCGTGCTCGAGCTGGGCGAACGTCGCCTCCGCCTCGGCGGGGTCGAGCTCGTCGAGGCGGCGCATGATCGTCACGGCCGCGTCGCGCTTCAGGTCGGTGGTCAGGAGGCCGGTCGCGGAGAAGATCCCGGGGCTCTGGGGAATCACGAGCGTCGGCATCTCGGCCTCGCGCATGAGCGCATTCGCGTGCACGGGCCCGGCGCCTCCGAAGCCGACGAGGACGAAGTCGCGCGGGTCGTAGCCGCGCTGCACCGAGATCAGGTGGAGGGCGTTCACCATCGCCGCGTTCGCGATCTCGACGATCCCGTTCGCGGCCTCGACGACGCTGAGGCCGAGCGGCTTCGCGCAGCGCTCCTCGATCGCGCGGCGCGCGCCCTCGACGTCGAGGCCGATCTCGCCTCCCAGGAAATAGCTCGGGTTCAGCCGGCCCAGGACGACGTTGGCGTCGGTCACGGTCGGGGCGGCGCCGCCGTTCCGGTAGCAGACCGGCCCCGGGTCGGCGCCCGCGCTCCGGGGGCCGACGCGCAGCAAGCCGCCCGAGTCGACCCAGGCGATCGAGCCGCCGCCGGCGCCGATCTCGACCAGGTCGACGACCGGCGTCCGCACGGGATAGCCCGAGAGCGAGAGCCCGCCGATGCCCGCGCTCGCATGGCCGCCCACGTTGTAGTCCTTCGTCACCGAGGGTCGGCCGTCCTGGATCAGGCCCACCTTGGCGGTCGTGCCGCCCATGTCGAAGGAGAGGATGTCGGGCCGCCCGAGCGTCTCGCCGAGGTAGGCCGAGGCGATCACGCCGGCGGCGGGGCCCGACTCGACCATGAAGACTGGCCGACTCCGAGCCGCCTCGGAGCTAAAGACGCCGCCGCTCGATTGCATCACGAGCAGCTTCGCCTCGATTCCGGCGTCCGTCAGGCGGTGCTCGATCCGCTCGAGATAGCGCTCGACGACCGGCCGGATCACGGCGTTGATCACGGTCGTCGACGCCCGGAGGTACTCGCGGAACTCGGGCGCGACCTCCGCCGACAGCGAGACCGGCACGCCCGGCAGCTCCTCGGCGAGGATCGCCCCGACGCGCCGCTCGTGCGCCGGGTTGACATAGGCGTGGAGGAGACAGACGGCGACGGACTCGACCTCTTCACGACGGAGGATCGCCGCGGCCTCCCGCACCGACCCGTCGTCGAGAGGGGTCAGCACCTCACCGGCCGGGCCCAGCCGCTCCCGGACGGTGACGGCGCGGTCGCGCGGGACGAGCGGCTTCGTCTTCTCGA
>JBPCJB010000161.1:0-12447 GCA_051005735.1 Gaiellaceae bacterium
GCCGTGGAAGCGCGGCAGGCGGCGCGGGAGCTGTACCACGCCCACGACGACCCGCTCCGAGAGGGTTACGCGCTCTCCCGGCTGACGATCGCGTACATCCGGCTCGGCCGCAACGCGGAGGCCGAGGAAGCGAGCCGTGCGGCCATCCAGCTGCTCGAGACACTGCCGCCCGGCCGTGAGCTCGCCTGCGCCTACTCCGATCAGGCATACGCGCGGATGTTGAGCCGCGACAACGCGGAGGGTGTCGCCTGGGGAGAGAAGGCCGTCGAAGCCGCGACCGCGCTCGGTGACAGCGACATCCTCGCCTACGGATTGAACATGATCGGCACGTCGCACCTCATGTCGGGGGAGATCGAGCGCGGGGTCGAGTATCTCCGGCGCAGCCTGGAGGTCGCCCGCACCGAGGGTCTCGAGGTCTGGATCGTCTCGGCGCTCGGAATGCTCGGCTCGGGTCTCGGCGAGATGGTCGAACTCGAGCAGTCGGAGCGCTTCCTCCGCGAGTGCATCGCGTTCTCGGAAGCGCACGAGATCACCCCATCCTACTCGCAGGCGTGGCTCGCACTCGTGCAGGTCTACCGCGGGCGCTGGGATGAGGGCACCCGACTCGCGAGCGCGCTGCTCGCTCGCACGCCGGATCCCATCAGCCGCATCAGCGCTCTGATCGCTCTCGGCCGGCTCCGGGCCCGGCGCGGCGATCCGGGTGCGCTCGACGCGCTCGACGAGGCCCTCGAGTCGGCCCGGCCCGGAGGTCATCTCCAGCGGCTCGGACACGTGCACGCAGCGCGTGCCGAGGCGGCGTGGCTGGCCGGGGACGCCGCGCGCACAGCCGAGGAGGCGGCCGCCGCGTACCCGCTCGCGCTCGAGAAGCGCCACCTCTGGTTCGCCGGCGAGCTGGCGTACTGGCAGTGGAAGGCGGGAGAACTCGCCGAGGCGCCCGGCTGGATCGCCGAGCCGTACCGCCTTCAGGTCGCAGGCGACGCGAGAGCCGCGGCCTCTGCGTGGGCGGCGCGCGGCTGTCCCTACGAGGCGGCACGCGCTCTTGCGGAGGCGGACGACGAGGCGCTGCTGCTCGAGGCGCTCACGCGTTCGAACGGTTGGGCGCCGGCCCGGCCGCGAAGGTCGTCCGGCAGACGTTGCGCGCCCAGGGTGCGGCCGTCCCACGCGGGCCGCGCCCAACGACACGGGCGAACCCCGCGGAGCTGACGGCGCGCGAGCTCGATGTGCTCCGCCTCATCGCCACCGGCAACCGGAACGCGGATGTCGCCGCCGCGCTCGTGCTCTCGCCACGCACGGTCGATCACCACGTCTCGGCGATCCTCCGCAAGCTCCAGGTGCGGACGCGCGGCGAGGCCACGGCGGCCGCCTCGGAGCTGGGCCTGCTCCAAAGATAGGTAGCCACCCGACCGAACTTGGGCAGTCGTACCGATGCCGCCGCACGGCCGTCGCCGTAGCGTCGAGACATCCGACCAAAGGAGTCTCGATGGAGACCTACGTGATCCTCCGCCGCTCGGGGTGGCGCTCGCCGGAGGAACTGCAAGAAGCGGCGGCGCGCTCGACCGCGGAGGGAGAGCGGATGCCCGACGAGATCCGCTGGATCCGCAGCTACGTGCTCGAGGAGTCCGACGGCGTCGGCACCGTCTGCATCTACCAGGCGTCGAGCCCCGAGGCGATCCGGGCGCATGCATCCGCCGCCGAGCTGCCGGTCGACGAGATCGTCAGGGTCGCCGACACCGTCCTCGTCCGGCCCGATCCCGAGCCGGCAACCGTCTGACAGGAGGAAGTCCGATGAGAAAGCGCACACTCGTACTCGCACTCCTCGCGCTGCCGATGCTCGCGATCGGTGGCATCGCGGCTGCGGCCGGTGCGTTCGACGGCGCCAAGTCCTCGACCGCCCGCTTCCACGACCTCAACCAAGCGATCGCGGCCGGATATTCGGTGAAGGTCGCTGACCTGGCCGGGATCGAGTGCATCGCGGAGCCCGGCGAGGGCGCCATGGGCGTGCACATGCTCAACCCGTCGCTCCTCGACGCGAGGATCGACGCGGCGCAGCCGGAGCTGCTCGTCTACGAGCCGCGCGGCAACGGCAGCCTGAAGCTCGTGGCGCTCGAGTACCTCGTCCTCAAGGGCGCCTGGAAGGGTGCCGAGAAGCCGGCGCTCTTCGGCCGGGGGTTCGACGAGATCGGGCCCGGCAACCGCTACGGTCTGCCGGCGTTCTACGCCCTGCACGCGTGGATCTGGAAGCCGAACCCGAGCGGGATCCTCAACGCCTGGAACCCGCGCGTCGACTGCGGCGGCTAGGCCAGGACGAAGCGAACCTGCCGCTTGGCGACGTCGGCCAGCACGAGCTTGACCTCGACGCGCTCGCCTAGCGGCAGTTTTCCTTCACAGCGGGCGGTGACGGCCGGCTCCATGAGCTGGACGGTCCCGCCGCCGTCGTCGTCCACCTCGACGACGACTGCCTCGAACGTCTCGCCGAACCGGTGCTCGAGCACGGCGGCCTCGACCGTCGAGATGATTCCGGCCTCGTACTGCTGCGCTCGCCGATTCGATCGCTCCATCGTCTCCGGCAGTCCCGGCAGATCAGCCCGCGCCCACTCCGGTACCTCCTCCCCCGCCGAGACGGCTACGCACACCTCGCCGACGTAGCGGTCGACGAGGCGCCGGAGCGGGGCGGTGGCATGCGCGTAGGGGGCGCCGATCCCCGCGTGCGCGGCCACGTGGGGGATTTCGCCGTCGAACGCCGCGTATCCGGAGCCGCGGAGCAGGACGGTCGACTCGGCGAGGAACGCCGCCTGCGCAGGCACCGTCGGCTCGAGGGTGCGGATCAGGTCGGCGTAGGACTGATCCGGCCGCCAGTCGACCTCGAGCGCCTTCGCGATCCGCCGCAGCCGCTCGACGGCCCTCGGATCTGCGACGGGAAGCGTTCGGAGGACGCCGACTCGAGCGGAGAGCATCAGCTCGGCCGCGGCCTGGCCGGTCATGAGCGAGATCTGGGCGTTCCAGCCCTCGACGGGAAGCGGGGCGCGAAACGCGAGCTCGTACCCAGTCGAGCCGCGACGAACGTCCTGCTCGGGAATCGGCAAGGCGATTCCACCAAGGCGCTCCTCGCGCTCCTGGCGGAGCTGGCCGAGCTCGCGCAGGAGGTTCAGCGAGTCGCTCGCCGTCCCGTCCTCCAGCGAGCGCTGGACGCCCGCGTAGTCGAGCTTCTCGCGGCTGCGGACGAGCGCGCGGCGGACGTCGACCTCGACGCCCTCGCCGGAGCCGTCGACCTCCATCGTCCAGAGAACCGCTGGGCGTCCCTCGTCGGGAAGCAGGCTGCCGGCGCCTTCGGAGAGTTGCGGCGGATAGAGGCGGGCATTCCCGTCCGGGGCGTACAGCGTCTCGCCGCGCGCGTGTGCCTCGAGATCCATCGGCCCGCCGGGGGTGACGAACGCGCCGACGTCGGCGATCGCGTAGCGGACGCGGTAGCCCTGGCCGCGCCGCTCGAGGTGGAGCGCCTGATCGAGATCCTGCGACTCCGGCGGATCGATCGTGACGAAGGGGATCTCCGTCTCGTCGAGCTCCGGCAGGCGCGGCGAGCGCACGGCCGCGTCCGCGTCGGCGACGACCTCGGGCGGGAACTCCAGCGAGACCTCGAGGCTCTCGCGGAGCTCGGCGAACGCGGCTGCGACCTCCGTGGCGTCGGGCGCGGAGAGGCGGATGTAGCGAGTCACGCGCGGGAGCCTACGTGCGCGGGCGCCCGCCGGCGTCGCAGGGAATCGGCCCCACGGCGGCCGATTCCATCCGGACGAGCACCTGCGTCAGTGCCGTCGGCTTGATGCTGCCGCCGACGTTCGTGTACGGCCGGTCGAGAAAGCGGACGATCAGCATTCCGGCGACGACGACGGTCGCGATCCCGGCCATCATCAACGCCTGGATCGCCGCCGCCTCGGCCCGGTCTGCGTAGAAGCACATGTAGGTCACGATCAGCAGACCGCCGAGCGCGAGCGCGAGCCAGACGATCGGCGGGACGAACGGCGCCGCTTCCGCGAGCCGGCCGCGCCGACCCTCGCGACGATCGGAGGCTCCGTCGAACCAGTGCTCGTACGCCACGCGCTGGCGCTCGCCGTCCACGGCGATCCCGTCGATCGTCGTCTCGAAGCGCGAGATCCAGGTCTCGACGAGTGCGCTCTCGCCGTTCTCGCGCATCGCCGGCCCATTCGTCGCGGACGACCGCTCTCGCGTAGCAGACGAGCTGGCCACGCGGCGCCGGTGCTCATCGAGCCTCAGCCGACGGAGACGTTCGCGCGAAGCTGCTCGCCGAAGCGGGCCCGCTTCACGAACTGGCCGCTCCCCGGCTCCGCCAAGACCTCGCCGCCGTCCACGATCACGTTTCCACGCAGGAGCACCGTCTCGACGTCTCCGACGACCTCGGTCCCCTCGTAGAGGTTGTAGTCCGTCTTCGACTGTTGCCCGGCCGCGGTGATGGTGTAGCGCTTCTCCGGGTCGAAGATCACGAGATCGGCATCGGCGCCAACCGCGATCGTGCCCTTGCGCGGATAGAGGCCGAAGAGCTTGGCCGGGTTCGTCGCCAGCAGCTCGACCATCCGGTTCAGCGTGATCCGGCCTTCGGAGACGCCGAAGTGGTGGATCAGCCGCAGCCGGTCCTCGATGCCCGGCCCCCCGTTCGGGATCTTCGAAAAATCGTCGCGGCCGAGCGTCTTCTGCCCATCCCAGAGGAAGGCGCAGTGGTCGGTCGAGATCGCCGAGAGCACGTCCGTGCGAACGGCGTTCCAGAGCACGTCCTGATTCGCCTTCGCCCGCGGCGGCGGGGTGTAGACGAACTTCGCGCCCTCGAAGTCCGGCCGCTCGAGGAAGCTCTCGTCGACGAAGAAGTACTGGGTGCAGGTCTCGCCCCAGACGTCCCAGCCGAGCTCCCGCGCTCGCATGATCGGGTCGACGGACTCCTTGCAGGAGACGTGGACGACGTAGAGCGGGCAGCCGGCGACGCGCGCGAGCTGGATCGCCCGGTTCGTCGCCTCGCCCTCGGTCTCCGGCGGCCGCGTCCGCGCGTGCCAGACCGGACCCGAGTTCCCGGCGGCGAGCGCCTTCTTCACGAGCACGTCGATCGCGTCGCCGTTCTCGGCGTGCACCATCACGAGCGCGCCGGTCTCGGCCGCGACCTCCATCGTCTTGAAGAGCGTCTCGTCGTCGACCATCAGCGCGCCCTTGTAGGCCATGAAGAGCTTGTAGGACGTGATTCCTTGATCCGGCAGCGTCGCCAGCTCCTCGAGCGTGCCGCCGTCCTTCAGGTCGGTGACTGCGATATGGAAGCCGTTGTCGATCAGCGCCTTGCCTTCCCGCTTGCCGTGCCAGATCGCAAGCGAGTCGCCGAAGCTCGTGCCCGGCTGCTGGATGCAGAAGTCGACATGCGTGGTCGTGCCGCCGCGCGCCGCTGCCGCGTGGCCCGAGGTGAAGTCGTCGATCGTCGTCGTCCCGCCGAACGGCATGTCCAGGTGGGTGTGCGGGTCGATCGCCCCCGGCAGGACGAGCTTGCCGGAGGCGTCGACCACGCGATCGGCGGCGATGTCGAGCGACTCGCCGATCAGGGAGATCCGCTCGCCGTCCACGAGGACGTCAGCCACGGTGTCGTCCACCGCCGTGACGACACGGCCGCCTTTGATCAGAACGGACATCGCGATCTCCCCCTCCTCGTCGCTTGACTATTCGCCGCCCTCGGTGACCTCGACGGTCTCCTTCTCCCAGTCGGCGCCGTTCACATCCACGTCCTCCTCCTCGAGCTCGGCCACGGCGGCCTCGGCGAGGTCGCTGCGATAGGCATCGCTCGACGCCTCGGCCTTGATCACCTCGAACTGCTTGGCGATGTCGGCCGTCCGCTGGAACGCGGCCTCCTCCATCACCCCGATCCCCGCCTCGTTTGGCCAAGTGATCGCGTTGATCTCGTTCAGCTGCCAGCGCTGGTGGCCTTCGCCGAGCGTCGGGCCGCTGTCGAGGACGTGCTGGAGGCACTCGTCCTGGTTGTCGCGGCAGAAGGCCCAGCCCTTGAAGCTCGCCTTCAGGAAGCGCCGGGCGATGTCCTGGTTCGCCTCCTCGGCGATCCACTCGCCCTGGACGAAGATCCCGTCCTCGAGCATCGCGGTGCCGGCCTCCTCCATCGAGATCACGTTCAGGTCGTCGAGCGACCAGAGCTCGCCCGTGTCCGGGTTCTCCGTCTCGAGCACCTGGGCCAGCTCGTTGTAGGTCATCGCCGCGGCAGCGTCGATGTCGCCGTTCAGGAACAGGTTCATGTCGAACGGCTGGTTGACGATCGTGACGTCATCCTTCGACTTCGGGTCGATGTCGTTCTTGACGAGCGCCGCGTAAAGCTCGTTCTCGTTCCCACAGCACCAGACCCCGACCTTCTTGCCGCGCATGTCCGCCACCGACTCGATTCCGCTGTCGGCGCGTGTCACCTCGGTCATCCCGCTCTTGTTGAAGACCTGCGCGATGTTGACGAGGTCGCCGCCCTGGTCGCGTGCGGCGAGGAGCGCCGGGAGCCAGTCGATCCCGAACTCGGCCTGGCCGCTCGCCACGACCTGCTCCGGCGTGATGTCCGGACCGCCCGGCTTCAGCGTCACGTCGAGGTTCTCGTCCTCGTAGTAGCCCTCCTCGAGTGCGGCGTAGTAGCCGGCGAACTGGGCCTGCGTGACCCACTTGAGCTGGAGCGTCACCTGATCCGGCTCGGCCGTCTCCTCCTCCGTGGTGGCCGCTTCCGTCGTCGCGGCCCCGTCGTCGGCCGCCTCCTCGTCGTCGCCGCCGCAGCCGGCCACGACGAGCAGCAGCGCAGCCAGGATCCCTGCGAGCACGAGCCATGCCCGTCCCTTCATGAGCCCCTTCCTTTCGATGTGGTTGCTTTCATCCAGTGGAATCTCCAGCGCACCTTCTCATGCCGGTGGGCCTCACTCGCCTCGCGTCGACGGATGCCAGCTCATCGTCAGCCGCTCGACGAGGGCGACGGAGGCGTAGAAGAGGATCCCGAGCACGCTCGCGACGACGATCGCCGCCCATGCGAGCTCGAATTGGAAGAGGGCCGCCGAGTTCTTGATCTGGAAGCCGAGCGCCTCCTGCGAGCTGACGAAGTACTCCCCCACGATCGCGCCGATCATCGCGAGCACGGTGGCCACCTTGAGCGCGGAGAAGATGTACGGAAGCGCGTTCGGAAGCCGCACGCGCCGGAAGATCTCGACCTCGCCGGCCGCATAGGAGCGCATCAGCTCGATCGACGACGGCCGCACGGAGGTGAGGCCGCGAAGGGTGTTCACGAGCACGGGAAAAAAGACGAGGATCGCCGCGATCGCCATCTTCGACGTCTTCTCGAGCGGGCCGAACCACTGGTTCGTAATGGGGGCGAAGGCAATGATCGGGACGGCGTTCGCGGCGATCGCAAACGGCAGCAACGAGCGCGCGAGCCCGCGGAAGCGCGCCAGCCCGATCGCCGCGAGCACCGCCAGCGTGCAGCCGACGACGAAGCCGCCAAGCGCTTCCGAGAAGGTGTAGACGCCTGCGTCGAAGAGCTCCGAACGCCGTTCCCAGAGCGTCTCCACGATCGCAGAGGGCGCGGGCAGGAGGAAGCGCTCGATCTCGAGGCCGCGCACGAGCCCTTCCCAGAGCAGGATCCCGCCGACGAGCAGGGCTGCGGCGGGGAGCCAGTCCGTCAGCTTGCGGCCGACGCGGCGGCCGAGCGCGCCGCGCGGGATCTCGGCGACGCCGACGGAGCTCACAACCCCTCCTCGGCCACGTAGAGCGGCGCCTCGGTCTCGCCCTCGACCGCCTCGTCGGCGTGGCCCTTGCGGAGAAGTCGCCGCACCTCGGTGATATGCTCGGCGAAACGCGGGCTCTCGCGCGTCTCCGGGCCGCGCGGCTGCGGCAGGTCGATCTCGACGATCCCGGCGATCCGGCCGGGACGCGCGGACATGACGACGACGCGCGTCGAGAGGAAGACCGACTCGGCGATCGAGTGGGTGACGAAGACGACGGTCGAGCCCGTCTCCTGCCAGATCTGGAGCAGCTCGTTGTTCAGCCGCTCGCGCGTCATCTCGTCGAGGGCGCCGAACGGCTCGTCCATCAGCAGGAGCGCCGGCGAGAACGAGAGCGCGCGCGCGATCGAGACACGCTGCTGCATCCCGCCCGAGAGCTGCCAGGGATGGTGCTTCTCGAAGCCGGTCAGCTCGACGAGCTCGAGCATCTCGCGCACGCGCTCGTCGCGCCGGCGGCGATCCATGCCCGCCAACTCGAGCGGCAGGGAGATGTTTCGAGCGACGGTGCGCCAGTCGTAGAGGACGGCGTCCTGGAAGACGATTCCGTAGTCGCGGTCGATCCGAGCCTGGTGGGCCGGCTTGCCGTTCACCTGCACTGTGCCCTCGCTCGGCTGGATCAGGTCGCCGATGATCCGCAGCAGCGTCGACTTGCCGCAGCCCGACGGACCGATCAGCGAGACGAACTCGCCGGGCCGGACGTCGAGGTCGATCGTCTCGAGGGCCTGGACGTTGCCACGCTCGAAGCGCTTCGAGAGCCGGCTGACCGCGACGGCGATGGGCGCGGCGCTCATAGGCCAACCTTCGATTGGACGCTCATGCGACGTTCTCCGGCGCCCGGCGGACGAGCAGCTTCTCGGCGATTGCGACGACCGCGAAGAAGGCGATCCCGAGCGCGGCCGCGACGATGTTCGTCGCCCAGAGACTCGGCGGTGAGCTGACGTAGTACTGGTTGAAGTTGAGGATCGCGCCGGCGAGCCCGTCCTGGATCGAGGAGGGAAGCTCGCCGATGATCGCGCCGACGACGGCAGCCGGCGCCGAGATCTTCAGGGCCGAGAAGAGAAACGGGAAGGAGGCCGGCACGCGCAGCTTCCAGAGGATCTCCCAGCGGCTCGCCGCGTACGAGCGCATCAGCTCGACGGCGCGCGGGTCAGCCGACTGCATTCCGCGCAACGTGTTGATCGTGACGGGGAAGAAGGTGAGATACGCGGAGATGACGGCCACAGCTCCCCAGTCGGCGAACGAGTCCGGAAGCTTCGGGTTGACCCAGATCACGACCATCGGCGCGATCGCCAGGATGGGAACCGTCTGCGAGGCGACGATGTAGGGCAGGAAGCCGCGCTGGAGCAGTCGCGACTGTGAGAGCGCGACCGCGATCAGGAAGCCGACGGAGGCGCCGAGCACGAAACCCACCGCGGCCTCCTTCGCCGTGAACGCCGCGGCGTCGAGCAGCACGTCGATCAGGAGCGGTCCGTTGCGGCGCGACGGCTCGAAGAGCTGACCGACCATGTCGTGGACGTGCGGCATCGTCCGCTCGTTCACCGGGAAGGGCCAGCGGATCTCCGCGCGCTCGCCGATCCACTTGTACGCCTCCCAGACGGCGCAGAGGACGGCCAGCACGAGGACGGAGAGGGCCGCGCTCCGTACGGCCGGGCCGGCCTGCGCGCCGCGCGGCGCCACACCTCGCTGGACTGCCGCTGCGCTCGCCACCGCTACTACCTACCACACCGTGGGGCCGCGTGACATGCCAGCGGTATGCTCGCCGCGTGCCGCTCGAGCCCTCCCGGACGGTCGCCGAGTTGCTCGAGCTGCGCGAGCTGACCGGCGACGAGAACGGCGCTCAACGCGTCGCCTGGACGGCCACCTGGGCGGCGGCGCAAGACTGGCTCGCGGCCAAGCTCGAGAGCCTGCCGCTCGAGGCCGAGGTCGACGAGGCCGGGAATCGCTGGTGGACGCTGCGCGGGGATTCCGAGCGCGCGGTGCTACTCGGCGGCCACATCGACTCGGTGCCGAACGGCGGCTGGCTCGACGGCTGCCTGAATGTCGTCGCCGGGGTCGAGGTGCTGCGCCGGATCGCCGAGGAGGGCACGCCGCCGGTGACGGTCCGGCTCGTCAACTGGGCCGACGAGGAGGGGGCGCGCTTCGGCCGCTCGCTCTTCGGCTCGTCGGCGGCTGCCGGCTCGATGGCCGACCAGGACGAGCTACGCGAGCTGACCGATCGCGACGGCGTCCCGCTCCCGGACGCGCTGCGTGAGCACAGCGTCGAGCTGGATCGCGCGCTCGAGGCGCATTCGCAGCTCGAGAGCGCCGCCGCCTATCTCGAGCTGCACATCGAGCAGGGACCGGTGCTGGAAGCGCTGGAGCTGCCGCTCGGCGCCGTGCTCGGCACCTTCGGCGTCGAGCGCCACCGGATCACCTGGCGCGGCCAAGCGGCGCACGCCGGCTCGACGCCGATGGATCAGCGCCGCGATGCGCTCGCGGGCGCAGCGAAGCTCGCGCTCGAGCTACGTGAGATCGCGAAGCGGGTCGGCGGAGGCGCGGTGCTGACGAGCGGCGGCGTTGTCACGCAGCCGGGAATCGTCACCTCGGTGGTCGAGACCGCCGAGCAGTTCCTCGACCTACGCCATCTCGATGCGCGGAAGCTCGCGTCGATGTGGGAGCAGGTGCGCGAGGCGTGCGAGCGCTTCGCGACCGAGGAGCGGCTCGAGGTCGGGACCGAGCAGATCTGGCAGATCGAGCCGATCCTCTTCGATCCGCACCTGATCGACCTCTGCGAGGAGTCGATCCGCGAGGTCGCCGGCGAGTCGCACCGGCTCCCGTCAGGCCCACTGCACGACGCCGCCGAGATCTCGCGGGCGGGGGTTCCGACCGTGATGCTGTTCGTCCAGAGCCTGCGCGGCCTCTCGCACACGAAGCTCGAGGACACGAGACACGAGCATCTCGAGCTCGCCGTGCAGGCGCTCGACCGGCTCGCCTCGAAGACGATCGCCTGGGTCGCGTCGGCCTGACCGTCGAGCCTGGAGCGTCGCCGGCCGCGGTCGTCTTCGACTGCGACGGGCTCCTGCTCGAGACCGAGTCGTGCTGGACACGAGCCGAGGAGGAGCTCTTCGAGCGCTACGGGAGGAGCTTCGGGGACGAACAGAAGCGGGCGTTGATCGGCACCTCGCTCTACGACGGCTCGCAGGTGCTGGCCCGCCTGCTCGAGCAGCCCGGTCGGGCGGCGCCACTGGGCCTCGAGCTCCTCGATCTGGTCGAGCGGCGGCTGCTCGAGGAGGCAACGGCCTTCCCCGGCGCGGAGGCGCTCGTGCTGGAGCTGAAGCCGCGCGTGCCGATCGCGGTCGCCTCGAACACCCCAGGCCGGCTCGTAGCCGGCGCGCTCGCCTGCGCCGGCATGGCGCACCACTTCGAGATCGTCGTCACCGGCGACCAGGTCGCCGAGCCGAAGCCCTCGCCGGACGTCTATCTCCGCGCGTGCGAGCTGCTTTGTGCCGAACCGTCGCGCTCGATCGCGCTCGAGGACTCGCCGACCGGCGTCGCCTCCGCCCGAGCGGCCGGCCTCTACGTGATCGGGATCCCGTCCTTCCCGGGGGTCGTCCTCGACGGCGCGGATCTCGTCGGCGAGTCGCTCTCAGACGCGCGCGTGCGCAAAGCGCTCGGCCTCGACTAGACTCGCGCCATGACGATGGTGACGTACCGTGGCCGTCCGGCGGCGATCCTCCCGCGGGGAAGCAACCGGCCAGCACTTCCTTCGCAGTAAGCGGCTCGTAGCCGATCTCGTTCGCGAGGCGGAGGTCGCTCGCGGCGACCTGATCGTCGAGATCGGCGGCGGCGGCGGCGTGCTCACGCACGCGCTCGCGCAGACCGGCGCAATACTTGCCGTGGTCGAGCGCGACCCGGCGCTCGCAGCTCGGTTGCGCGCGAGCTTCGCCGAGCACCCCACCGTCGCAGTTCTCGAGGGCGACATCGCCGCGTACGAGTGGCCGGACGAGCCCTTCGCAGTCGTCGCGAACCTGCCGTTCGCGGGGTCGGGTGCGATCCTCGCCCGCCTCCTCCGAGACCCGCAGCTCCCGTTGCGAAGCGCGAACGTGATCGTGCAATGGGAGTTCGCCGCCAAGCACGCTGCCGTTTGGCCCGCAACGATGCGGTCGATCCACTGGCGGGCCTGGTACGACGTGTCGATCGCGCGGCGCCTCGCCCGAACCGCGTTCTCGCCGCCACCCACCGTCGACACCGGTGTCCTTCAACTCAGGCGCCGCGCCCAACCGCGAGTGGCCCCCGAGCTCCACGAGGCCTACTGGGACTTCCTCACGGCGGCGTTCGACGCCCGGGAGCCGATTCGTCGAGGTTCCGACCAACGCTCTCGCCACTGCAGATCAAACGGCTTGCCCCCGCTCTCGGGTTCTCACCCGAAGCTCCCGCGTGGGACGTCGACGCCGGACAATGGGCGCATCGCGTTTGCCCAGGGAAGCCGAGCTTGAGCTCTCCGAACGATGCTTGACTACACGCGACGTGCCTAGTCGTGCTATTATGTAATATGCCTACCAGCCGCCTCAACGTCACGCTCGACCCCGAGCACGCCGAGAAGCTCGCCCGGATGGCGGAGCAGGCCTACACACAGGAGGGCACGCTCGCTCGCTCGCTACTCTCTCGCGCG
>JBPCJB010000162.1:0-24813 GCA_051005735.1 Gaiellaceae bacterium
CTCTTCTTCGGCTCGGGGTCGCGGCCGTTCAATCGCGACCAGCTCGTGGCACGCGCGGTGAAGGCATGGAAGAACGCGGAGCTCGCGCCGATCGGCCTACACGAGGGCCGGCACACGTTCGCGTCGATCCTGATTGCCGCTGGCGTGAACGCTAAGGCGCCCTCCACCTACCTCGGCCACAGCTCGATTCAGATCACGCTCGACAGATACGGGCACCTGATGCCCGGCAACGAAGACGAAGCGGTCGCGCTCGTCGATGCCTACCTCGAGCGTGCGACAGTCTTGCGACAGTCAGCGACAGTCGGGAGCGGTTTGCAGCGGCCGTAGGCGGATGGTTGACCGGACAAGGAAGTGGCGTAGTTCCGCTCAACCATGCGGTTTGAGCTATCTGAGAGCGGCGGGGGTGGGATTCGAACCCACGAACGAGTTGCCCCGTCAACGGTTTTCAAGACCGCCCCGTTCGGCCGCTCCGGCACCCCGCCGCGGTGGTGAGGCTAGCGCTTGACTCGCTCCGGAGCGCCGAACGGCCTGAGCGCGTCCGGCACGTCGCCCTGGAAGTTCTCGAGGATCGCCAAGGCCATTCGATCGACGACGGCGGTGCCGTTGAGAGTGTGGACGTGCTCGAGTCCTCGCTCGCCTCGGTGGCGGATCCCGAGCCGTCGCGCTTGAAAGTCCGTCGTGTTCGAGATCGAGGCGGTCTCGCGATACCGCTCCTGGCTCGGGAACCAGATCTCGACGTCGTAGGTCTTCGCGGCCGCGCTCGAGATGTCACCCGCCGGCAGGACGACCACGCGGTAGGGCAGGCCGAGCTCGCCCACGAGCTCCTCGGTGTTCGCGAGCAGCCGCTCGTGCTCGTCCCACGAATCCTCGGCCTGGATGAACGAGAACTGCTCGACCTTGTTGAACTGGTGCACGCGGATCATCCCGCGCGTGTCGCGCCCAGCGGCGCCGGCCTCCCGGCGGAAGCACGGCGAGAAGGCGACGTAGCGCAGCGGCAGGGAGTCGGCTTCGAGGATCTCGCCGGCGTGGAGGCTCGCGAGCGGGATCTCGGCGGTGCCGGCGAGATAGAGCCCGTCGGCGGGGAGTTCGTAGACGTTCGTCTCGTCGGAGGGGAAGGCACCGGTGCCGATCAGCGCGTCCTCGCGGACGAGCACCGGCGGCAGAACGGCCAGGAAGCCCTTGGCGGTCAGGCGGTCGAGCGCGAGCCGGTAGAGGGCGAGCGCGAGCAGCGCCGTGTCTCCGACCCAGTAGCCGAAGCGCGAGCCGGGCATCCGCGCGGCGCGCTCCATCTCGAAACGGCCGACCTGGAGGTGCTCGCGCCCATCCGCCAGGCTCGGTGGGTCGCCGATGCGCCTGATCTCCTCGACGTCGTCCTCGGTCGAGCCGTCAGGCGTGTCCGGGTGGGGGATGTTCGGAACGGCGAGCGCGAGCCGGTCGCGTGTGGACTCGGCGGTCGTGAGCTCCTCCTCGGCGGCGCGCAGCTCCTCCTTCACGGCCTTGAGCTCGGCGAGCTGCTCGGGCGACGGCTTTCCCTTCGGCTTCGTCCGGCTGCGTAGCTCGTCGATCCGCGGCACGAGCGCGCGCCAGCGCTCGTCAGCCTCGAGTAGAGCGTCGAAGGCCTCCGCAGCGCCCTTGCGGACAAGCGCGGCGCGGTAGCGCTCCGGATCGTGACGCGCTGCCTTCAGGTCGATCATGGGCTCGATTCTAGAAAGGCTTCGAGCGCCCGGGCGACACCCTCCTCCTCGGCGGGCGGGCAGAGCCAGTCCGCGCGAGCGATGAGCGCCTCATGGCCGTTCTCGACCGAGACCGCGTAGCCCGCCCAGCCGAGCAGCTCGAGGTCGTTCTCGCCGTCGCCGAAAGCGACCGTGTGCTCGGCCGCGAAGCCGAGGTGCTCGGCGAGGAACGCGAGTCCGCTGCCCTTCGAGACATTCGGGCTCGCGAGCTCGAGGAAGTAGGGCAGCGACTTGGCGATGAAGAGCCGGTCGGCGAATCGCTCCGACAACACCGCCCTCAGACCGTCCAACGCGGCGGGATCGTCGACGGCGACGAGCTTCGTCGGCGGCCGCTCCAGCCACGCGAGCAGGTCGCCGACGGGCGTGATCGGGATGTGCTGGAAGTCGGCGTACGCGCGGGCGTTCTCGGTGATCTCGGCGACGTAGAGGTCGTCGTCGACGTAGCAGTTGAGCCGGAACCCTTCGCTCTGGACGGCCTCGATCGCCTCGCGAGCGAGCTCGAGCGGAATCGGCTCGTGGCGTAGGAACTCACCGCTCGCAGGCTCGGCGACGACGGCGCCCTGATAGCAGACGAGCGGCTCCTCGATTCCCGCTGCCACGGCGTACGGGAGCGCCGAGCGGAACATCCGGCCGGTGACGAGGAGAACGTGGCTGCCGCGCTCGCGTACGGCTTGTATCGCCGCGATCGTGCGCGGCCACAGGACGCCATCCTCGGCGATCAGCGTCCGGTCGAGATCGCACGCGAAGGCGTCGACGCGCCGGGGGAAGTCCGGCGGAAGCAGCTACCCGGACGTGGAGTCGACGACGTACGCGACCACGTCGGCGATCTGCTTGTCGCTGAGCTGATCCTCGAACGCCGGCATCGCGCCCATCCCGTTCGTGACCCGGTCGGCGGTCAGCGCGGCGTCGGGCTGCGAATCGTCGAGGTCCGGGCCGACGTTGCCGGATGAGCCCGCTGCCTCGAGCGTGTGGCAGCCGCCGCAGCCTGCAGACGCCCAGACTCCTTCGCCGGCAGCCGCATCGCCCTCGACGGTCTCCGTAGGCTCGGTCTCCGTAGGCTCGGTCTCCGTCGGCTCGGTCTCCGTCGGCTCGGTCTCCGTCGTCTCGGTCTCCGTCGTCTCAGCCGTCGTCGCCGGCTCGGGGAGCTCGCCCTCGACGGTCTCAGGTGTGGCAGTGATCTCCTCGCCGCCGCCGCAAGCAGTCAGGCCCGCCGGCACGGCCAGTGCGAGCGCTGTGAGGGCGAGAGCAAGGGGGCGGCGCATCGAGCCGAGTCTAACCAGAGCCGGCGCTCGATTCGGTGGCAACCGTTTGCGGCGCCCGAGCGAGCGCGAGCGCCGCGGCTGCGCCGACCGCGATCACGTCCGCGGGCGTGTCGTTGACGAGGAGTGAGACCGCGAGCCCTGCGAGGAGCGCGTCGAGCAGGGGCAGCCTGGGACTGCGAGCGGCGATCCACGCCAGAAGCGCGAGGCCGGCGAGGACGATCGCGGTTGCCCCCGGACTGGCGGCGCTTCGGCGCACGGAGAGCTCGAGCCGGTCGACGAGATCGCTCGCGAGCGCAACCGGCCCGTCGCCGACGGCGCGCGTAACGTGGCTCTCGCCACCGGTTGCGGCGTCGAGCGCCAACGCGCCGAGCACGAGCGCGATCGCGCCGACAGCCACTGCGGCGAGTACCCACGGCGTCGGCCGGATCCTCCGCAGGCGGAGCACGAGCACGAGGTACGCGACGGCGAGCACCACGAGCCCACCGCCATCGGCGCCGAAGCGGTTCCCGCCCACGGTGACGAGCGCGAGCGCGCCGACGAGGGCACCTCCACGCCCAAGGAGCGCCGCCCCGACGAGCGCCGGCACGAGCAGCAGCGTCGCGAGCAGGTTGTTGATCCCGTAGAAGCGGCCCGATTGAGAGGGACCGAGCGGCGAGAGAGCGATCGTCTCGGCGTCGAGTCCGAGCGAGGCGAGATAGACGGCAAGCACCCCGGCGCCGGCGAGTCCAAGCGGCAAGGCGAGGGCCGCGGCCCCCGCCAGCAGCGCGAGCCAGGGCGCGAGCCACAGGTTTGCGGCGAGCGCGACGAGCAGAGCGCGTAGGGCGAGGCGCGGGCGCACGATGGCAAGCGCGAGCACGAGTGCAACCAGCAGGATCGTCAACGGCAGGCGAAGCCGATCGTTGCGGTCGATCCGGTCGTCAAGGCGTTCGAGCGCGGCGACCGGATCCTGCGAGGGGGCAGCTCGGAGCCGCCCGGTGGCGACGTCCGTCACCGAGACGAGCCCATCGATTCGCGTCGAATCGGAGGTGAGGAGGCCGGTAGAGCCGACGACGGCGATCGGATAGCGCCGGTCGTTCGTGCTTCGTCCTGGGGGCGGCAGGCTCACCAGCACGAGCGGGCCGCCGGGACGGTCGAGCGCGAGCAGCGGCGGTCCGGAGGGAACACCGCCGAGCAGGTCGTGCTCGACCTTGCCGCGGAGGAGGGCGGCGAGCGATCCCTCGCGCGTCACCTCCGGCCCGGCGCCGGGAACGAGCAGCCCGACCGCGGCGCGCTGCGCATAGTCCGCCGGGTCGAAGGGTGGCACGACGCGCACCTCTGCCTGCGCGACAGCGGGCGCGAGCAACGGCAGGCAGAGGATCAAAGCCCGAAAGGGAGTGCGCATGGGAGACTCGCTCGCAGTGAGCGTGGACGATTCGTACCAGCGCGGACTCGACCGCGCACTCCCGGCCTGGCACCACCGGGAACATCATTGGATCCACGTGCAGGCGCCGCCCGAGCGAGCGCTGGCCGCCGCGCTCGAGGTACGGGCCGCGGAGATGCCGCTCGTGCGGGCGCTCTTCCGCCTGCGCGGCCTCCGCCCGGGTTCCGGCGGGACGCTCCTCGACGCGATGCGGAAGGACGGCTTCGAGCACTACGCCGACGGCGTCTACGTCGCGATCGGCAAACCGTGGACGCCGAGCGGCGGGCTGCGACCTGTTGCGGACTTCGCAGCGTTCGCCGAGCCGGGATTCGCGAAGATGGCGCTCGAGTTTCGGGCCGTTCCCGAGCGTGATGGGTCGCGGCTCGAAACCGAGACGCGCGTCTTCCTCACGGATGCCGCGGCTCGGAGGCGATTCGCTCGCTACTGGCTCGTCGTCCGCCCCTTCAGCGGGCTCATCCGTCGGAGTTGGCTCGCGGCCGCCCGCAAGCTTGCGGAAGCGCCACGCTCCGAGCAAGGACATGTCCGAAAGGGACAGTAGGTTGACGCGGTGCGCCTGCTCGTCGCCCGCTGCGAGGTGTTCTACACCGGCCGCCTCACCGCCCGTCTGCCGGAGTCGACCCGACTGCTCCTGCTCAAGTCGGACGGATCCGTGCTCGTGCACGCCGACAGCGGCGGCTACAAGCCGCTGAACTGGATGACTCCGCCGACCGTGATCGAGGAGGAGCCGGGGCTGATCGTCGTCCGCAAGAGGGCCGGCAGGACTGAAGACCGGCTCGAGATCAGGATCGCGGAGGTGCTGAGCGACATCGAGCAGCCGATGGACGAGGTGAGCGGGCTGGCAAAGGACGGCGTGGAGCGCGATCTTCAGGAGGCGCTCGCGGCGCGGCCGGAGCTGCTCGAGGAGGAGCTGCGGCTCGTGCGCCGCGAATGGTCGACGGAGGTCGGACCGGTCGACCTGATGTGCCGCGACTGCGACGACGGCTGGGTCGCGGTCGAGATCAAGCGGCTCGGGACGATCGAGGCGGTGGAGCAGCTCACGCGCTACCTCGGCTTCATCCGGATCGACCCGGCGAAGGAGCGCTGCCGGGGGATCCTCGCCGCTCAGCGCTTCAAGCCGCAGGCGGTCACGCTCGCCGAGTCGCGCGGGATCCGCTGCGTGGAGGTCGATCTGGAACTCCTGCGTGGCGAACGCGAGCCAGAGCTGACGCTCTTCGGCTAGTCCCTTGTGGACACTTTCACGTCCTCGAGCGGTACACCATGGTCGGGAGAGTCGGTGTGCGCGAGTTCCACGAGAACCTCCGTTCCTACCTCGATCGGATCGAGGCAGGCGACGAGGTCTTGATCACCGACCGAGGCAAGCCGGTGGCCCGTCTCGTCGAGCCTGAATCGCATGAGGTTCTCCGCGCACGACTGATCCGAGAGGGAACGATCACACCCGCGAAGCGGCCCTGGAAGCCGATCGACTGGGAGAAGCTGCCGGAGCTTCCTCCCCCGTACCTCTCCGACATCGTGATCGCGATCCGTCGCGGCGTCGAGTTCTGAACCTCTATCTCGACGCATCGGCTCTGGTCGCAGTACTCGTTCACGAGCCCCAGTGGGATGTTCTCGCGGCGCTGCTCGGCGACGCGGCCAACGTCAACGGCTCACGCCTCACGTACATCGAGACCCGCGCAGCGCTCGCCGCGAGAGGGCGAGCATCCCGGCGGCATCGCCGCCAGCTGACGCAGGCGAGAGACGACCTCGAGCGGCGCTGGGAGCGCGTGTCGATCGTCGAGCTGGACGAGCTGGTGAGGGAGGTCGCCTCGCTTGCTACCGAGCAACATCGCCTCCGAGGAGCGGACGCCGTCCACCTGGCGTCGGCGGCGGTGCTCGGCTCCGAAGTGACGATGGTCACACGCGACGCATCGCTGCGGCGTGCCTCTCTTGCGGCGGGGCTGGACGTGGCGTACTAAGGAATGATCGCGGCCTTGAGGTAGTCGGCCGGGGGATCGGCGAGGAGCGGCGCGACGCCTTCGAGCCCGACGCGGTGGGTGATCAGCCGCTCGAACGGGCGGGCGCCGCTGGCGAGGAACGCGAGCGCGGCCCGGACCTGGCGAGGCGCGTGGTGGAAGGAGCCGCGCAGCGTCAGCTCCTCGTAATGCAGCCGGAACGTGTCGACGGCCAGCTCGGTCCCACGCTCGAGCCCGCCGAAGAAGACGACCGTGCCTCCCGGCCGAACGAGCTCGAGCGCGCGCACCCACGCCTCTTCGGCGCCTGCGGCTTCGATCACGATGTTCGTACCCTCGCCGTCGCCGGGCACGGCCCCGAAAAGGGGTGCGAGCGCCCGGCGCTCCGGCCGCCCGCCGACGAGCTCGGGCCGTCCGCCGGCATCTGCGACGCACGCACAGAGCATCAGCCCGATCGGACCGGCGCCGACGATCGCCACTCGATCGCCCGCCTCGATTTCGGCCCGCTCGACGCCCCTCAGGCAGCACGCGAGCGGCTCGACCATCGCGGCGATCTCGGGCGCGAGCCCGGCCGGAACCGGGAGGAGATTGATGCTCGCGACCGGTTGGGGCACGAGCAGGAACTCCGCGTGGGCGCCGTTCAGGAGCTCGAGACGCTCGCCGCGCTCGTCCCCAGCCGCCGAGTTCGCCGCGACGACTCTCCGCCCGGTGGCGACGTCGATCCCACAGAACTCGTGCCCGAACGGGCTGGGGAGGGAATCGAGGAGCAGCGGATGCCCGCGACGGAAGGTCTTCAGGTCGGTGCCGTCAGTCAGCGCGACCTCGATCTGAACGAGCACGTCGCCCGGGCCAGGCTCCGGTCGGGGCACGTCCTCGAGACGCAGGTCGCCCGGCCCATAGAACAGAAGCGCCTTCACGGCGTGAAGACGATCTTGAGGGCACGGCCGCTGCGGTACAGCTCGAGCCCCTCCGCGAAGCGCTCGAGCGGAAGCACCGTCGGCGCGGGAAGCTCGAGCCCTGGGAGTAGCGCAGCGGCCTCGCGCATCGCAGCCGGCGTCGCGGAGCGGGAGCCGACGAGCGTCAGCTCGCGACGATAGACCTCGTCGAGGTCGATCGGGCCGGCGTTCGCGAAGACGAGCACCGTGCCACCGGGCGCGACCGCCTCGAGCGGGGCGACGGGAGCGCAGAGGACGACGGCATCGACCGGCCCGTCGGGCGCTCGGCCGTCGCGCTCGGGCCGGATGTCGCTCGCGAACACTGTGTCGCCGCGCCTGCGAAGCACCTGGGCGAAGAGCTCCCCGATGAAGCCTTGGCCGACGACGAGAACCCTTCCGCGCGAAACGCGCGCGGCGCCGCGAAGCACGCAGGCGAGCGGCTCCAGATAGGTCCCCGTCGCGTCGTCGACGCCGTCGGGCAACTCGATCCCGTCGGTCGCGGCGACCTCCTCCGCGAAGCCGCCCGGCACGATCGTCGCTGCGGCGAAGCTCTCGCAGGTCGACTCGTGGCCGGACGCGCAGCGCGGACAGGCGCCACACGGGAGGTGATGGATCAGCGCCACCCTGAGCCCATCCTCACGCCGAGCCACGACCTCGTGCCCGAGCACCGTTCCGGCGGGGGCGGCGCCGATCTTCTCGACATCCGAGCCGCAGAGCCCGGCCGCGAGCACGCGCATCGGCGCCGCAGGAGCGGGCGCCTCGACGAGCCGCGGATGTCCCTGCCCGTCGAGGACGACTACGCGCACAGTCGCATCGTATGAATAGCGTTGCCCTCCGATGAGACGGCGACTTCCACCCGTGCTCGGCGAGCGCGACTACGCGCGGCTCCTGGGCTCGTCGATCGCGTACGGGTTCGGGCGCGAGATGGTGTTCGTGGCCGTCGGCTGGCAGGTCTACGACATCTCGCGCAACCCGTTCCACCTTGGCCTCGTCGGCCTGGCGGAGTTCCTACCTCTGCTCCTGCTCGCGTTGCCGGCGGGCGCGATCGCAGACCGGTTCTCGCGCAAGCTCGTCTACATCGTCTCGCTCGTCGCGGATGCGGGGATCACGGCCGGCCTGCTCCTCGTCAGCCTCTCCGGCGCGGGGACGCTCTGGCCGTTCCTCGCTCTCTCGTTCGCGAGTGGCTGCTCGGCTGCGCTCGGGAATCCGGCGATCCGCTCGATGTGGCCGAGCCTCGTCCCGCTGCCATTGCTGACGAGCGCGCTCGCGCTGCGCTCCACGGTGTTCCAGGCGACGGTCGTGACCGGCCCGGCGATCGGCGGGTTGCTCTTCGCGATCTCGCCGGAGATCGTCTACGGGACGGCGATCGTGCTCATGCTCGCGGCCGCGGTGATCACGGCGCCCATCCGGACGCGCACGGTGGAGCTGGCCCCCGCGGCGATCGTCGGCACCCGGCTCGGCTCGCTGCTCGCCGGGCTGCGGTTCGTGCGGCGAACGCCGGTGCTCCTCGGAGCGATCTCGCTCGACCTCGTCGCCGTCCTCTTCGGGGGTGCCGTGGCGCTGCTTCCGCTCTTCGCGCGAGACATCCTCGAGGTCGGCCCGGTCGGCCTCGGCGTGCTGCGAAGCGCCCCGGCCGTGGGCGCTCTCCTCGCCGGAATCATGCTCACTCGGCGACCGCTCCGCGGCTCGGCCGGCCGGAAGCTGCTCCTCGTCGTCGGCGTCTTCGGCGCGAGCATGGTCGTGTTCGGGCTCTCCCATTCGTTCCCGCTCTCGTTCGCGGCGCTGGCGGTGAGCGGCTTCGTCGACATGATCAGCATGAACATCCGCTCCGTGATCGCTGCGCTCGCGACGCCGGACGCGCTCCGCGGTCGCGTGAACGCGGTCGAGGGGGTGTTCATCAGCGCGTCGAACGAGCTCGGCGCCTTCGAGTCCGGCGCCGCCGCGGCGCTCCTCGGAGCGGTGCCGGCTGTCGTGATCGGGGGCGCGCTGACGATTGTCGCCGCCCTGGTCTGGCCGCGCCTCTTCCCCCAGATGACGCGGATCGACCGGCTCGAATCGCTGCATCCCGCGGGCGGGACATGACGGTGGCTGCTCGCTACAATCACGCCCGCGGGGCTATAGCTCAGCTGGGAGAGCGCCTGGTTCGCAATCAGGAGGTCGGCGGTTCGAGCCCGCCTAGCTCCACCTCGCAACCTCAACCGCGGCGGAGGACCAGCTCGGTCACCTCGGGCCGAGAGAAGAAGCGGAAGGGAACGAAGGTCGTCCCCACTCCCGGCGAGACGTGCAGTGTTGTGCCGGGCTGGCGGTAGATCCCTCGGTGCTCCCCGGCCAGCGGATGCGCAAAGAGCAAGCGGCCGCCCGGGTAGGGGAGCACGATTTGACCCCCGTGCACGTGACCGGCGAGGACGAGGTCGTATGCGCCCGGCTCCAGTGCTCGCGCCACGCCTGGGAAATGGCAGAGCAGGATCCGAACGGCGGCTGTGGCATCGACGTGACGTTCGGCGCGCGCGACGCCGAGGGAGTAAGAGGCCGGATCGACGCCCACGACCTGCACGCGCCGTCCTCGCAGCTCGAGCACGCGCGACTCGTCAGAGAGGAGCTCGATCTCGCCGAGTTGCCCGAGCTCGAACGTCTGGGAGAGAGGATCGCGGGAGTCGGCGCGGTCGTGGTTCCCGAGCACGGCGTAGGCCGGGCCAAGGCGCTCGAGCAACCTGCGAAGGAGCGGCTCGCCGGCCGGGCGGGAGAGCAGGTCGCCCGTGATGCAGACAAGGTCGGGCTTCCGTGAGGCCACCCACGCGACAGCCCGTTCGGCAGCGAGGGAGCCCCGCGAGGGCAGGCCGAGGTGGAAGTCGGAGAGGTGCGCGATCCGCAGCCCGTCGAGCTCCTGGGATAGACCCGGCAGCGGCACCTCGAGGATGCGCATCCGCAGCCAACCGGCTTCGAACCAGCCATAGGCCAGCAAGAGGGCGGCGATCAGCGCCGCCAGGACGAACCAGAGCGTCACGCGCTCAGTCTCGCGCGGCACTCTCCTGCCGCCGCGCGAGAACCGTCAGGTCCCGTTGACAGGGACAGTCCCTGTCAGCCCACGCTGACGTTCTCGCCTCGCACCCGCGCGAGAACACGTCGGGTCCCGCTGACGAGGGACAGTCCCTGTCAGCCCACGCTGACGCCCTCGCCTCGCCCCCGAAAGCGGGCGATCGATCAGACGGAGAGCTTGTCGAGCATCGGCTCGACCGAGACGACGTGGCGCTTGAACCGGAGCTCAGCCTCCTGGAACCCGGCCGCAACGCCGATCAGCTGCGAGAGGTGCAGGATCGGCATCTCGAAGTCCTTGCCCGTCTGCTTCTTCAGCTTCGACTGCCACGCGTCGAGCGAGAGATGACAGAGCGGGCACGGGGTCACCATCGCGTCGGCGCCGGCCTCCTTCGCCTGCTCGATGGGCTGAATCAACTCGCCGAGCGCCGTTTCCTCGCGCGCCTGGATGATCGGGAAGCCGCAGCACTTGATCTTGGCCGGATAGTCGATCGCCTCGCCGCCGCACGCCTCGATGATCCGCTCGAGCGACGATGGCCGGTCGGGATCCTCGAACCCGAGCAGCTTCGATGGGCGCAGGATCTGACAGCCGTAGAACGGCGCGATCTTCAGCCCCTTCAGCCCCTTGTGCGCCGCCGCCTTGAGCAGGTCGTAGCCCTCGCCCTCGGCGACGAGCCAGAGGAAGTGGCGGACGTCGACGGTGCCGCGATACTCAGGCACACCCACCTTGGCCAGGTTCTTGTTGATCCTCTCCAGCAGCCCCTCGTCGCCCTGGAGCTGGAAGTTCGCCTGGCGGAGGTTGAGCGTGCAGACGTTGCAGACCGTCATCAGCGTGTCCGAGCCTGTCGCCTCCGCGTAGGCGAGGATCCGCGCGTTCAGGTGGAGGTAGTAGTCGGGCTCGGCCTCGTGGATGTCGCCGGCGCCGCAGCAGGTGACCGTCTCCAGCTCGACGAGCTCGAGCCCGACCTTCGGCGACAAGGCCTGCGTGGAGATGTCGAGCTCCTTCGCAGACAGCGACGCAAGACACCCCTTGTAATAGGCCACGCGTCTCACTCGCCGCCCCGCTTCCTCGTCGGCTCTTCGCCGGGAGACACGTCCGCTTGGTCGCGACTGCCGACGCCGGTGTCGCCCCCGCCTCCGCTCGCATGGCCGACCTCGTGCTCGAGCCGCGAGAGCGCCCGCTCGCCCTGGACGATCCCGAGCGCGCCGTCGACCCCCTGCTCCTGGACGAGCTCGTAGAGCGCGCGCGACTCCTTGACGCCCTCGGCGACGTGCGGCGGGAACGGCGGCGGCACCTTGCCCTTCACCGCGAGCCCCATCGCGAACTTCATCTCCTTGATCGAGGAGACGATCCCCTGCGTCTTCGGCACGAGCTCCGTCTCGCGGAGCCAGCCGGTCGTCTTCGCCGAGTGGACGAACCACTTCGCGTGCTTCGCTCCCATGTCCTCGTCGATCCCGGCCTTCATCGCCTCGGCGCCGAGCTTCGCGATCGCGTCGCGCGGGTCCACGCCTTTCGGACAGCGCTCGTTGCAGAAGTAGCAGCGTGTGCAGTCCCAGATCCCGTGCTCGGCGCTGTACTGGTCGAGGCGCTCCGTCTTCGCGGCGTCGCGCGGATCGCCGACGAAGCGCATCCCCTTCGCGAGCGCCTGCGGCCCGAGGAACTCCGGGTCGGACTCCATCGAGTTGCACTCCGAGACGCAGCAGCCGCAGTTGATGCAGAGCGACTCCTTGTGGATCACGTTCATCCGCTCCTGCGAGATCACGTGCTCCTCGTCGGCCGGCGGCTGGTCGTAGCCGGGCTGGAGCCACGGCTTCATCGCCTTGAACTTCTGCCAGAAGGGCTCCATGTCGACGACGAGGTCCTTGACAATCGGCAGGTTCCCCATCGCCGAGATCACGGGCGCGTGGCCGGCGTTCGCGATGTCGTACATGCGCACCTTGCAAGCGAGCACCGCACCGCCGTCCATCCGCATCCCACAGGAGCCGCAGATCATCATCCGGCAGCTCTTGCGGTAGGCCAGCGAGCCGTCGAGGCGATCTTTGACGATGTCGAGGCAGTCGAGGAGCGTCGCCTCCTCGGGCGCGTCGACCTCGTACTCCTTCAGCGCGCGGTCGCCTGTCGTCGAGTCGTACCGCCAGATCTTCAGGCCGACCTGCATGGGCTAGTACTTCCTCTCTTCGGGGAGATATTTCGTGAAGCGGACGTCCTTGTAGGAGAGCTCGGGAGCGCCGTCGACCCAGCGCGTGATCGAGTGGCGCATGAAGTTCTCGTCGTCGCGCGTCGGGTAGTCGTGCGGGCGCGAGTGGGCGCCGCGGCTCTCCTTCCGCGCGATCCCGGCCTGGAGCATGCAAGAGGCAATATCGAGCAGGTAGCCGAGCTCGAGCGCCTGGGTCAGGTCGGTGTTGAAGACCTCGCCCTTGTCCTCGACGACGACCGTCGGATAGCGCTCGCGCAGTCCGTCGATGATCCCGATCTGCTCTCGCATCTGGTCCTCGCGCCGGAAGACTCCGAAGTTCTCGAGCATCGTCTGGCCGAGCTCGTCCCGGATCTTCCAGGGCCGCTCGCCCTCGGTGCGCGCCAGCAACCCCTTCACCTCACGCTCGGCGTCGCGCGTCGCAGACACGGGCACCTCGACGGTCGTGTTCGAGAGCGCCCACTCAGCGGCGGCACGGCCGGAGCGGCGGCCGAAGGTGATCGTCTCCATCAGCGAGTTGCCGCCGAGGCGGTTCGCCCCGTGCACGGACACGCACGCGACCTCGCCGGCGGCGTAGAGGCCGGTCAGCTCGGTGAGCCCGTCCGTATCGGTCTCGACGCCGCCCATGTGGTAGTGGGCGCCCGGCCGGACGGGGATCGGCTCGTGGATCGGATCGACACCCGCGTAGACCATGGCCAGCTCGCGGGAGCCGGGCAGGCGCGTGAGGATCCGCTCGGCGCCCAGGTGGGTCAGGTCGAGGAGGACGGAGCCGTTGACGCCGCGGCCCTCATCGATCTCGGTCTGCTCCGAGCGGGAGACGACGTCGCGGCTCGCGAGATCCTTGGCGGTCGGCGCGTAACGCTCCATGAAACGCTCGCCCTCCGAGTTGCGCAGGATCCCGCCCTCGCCGCGGCAGCCCTCCGTGATCAGGATCCCGCTCGGATACATCGTCGTCGGGTGGAACTGCATGAACTCGATGTCCTTCAGCGGCAGCCCCGCCCGGAGCGCCATCGACATCCCGTCGCCGGTACAGGCGTAGGCGTTCGTCGTCGCGCGGTAGAGCCGGCCGACGCCGCCGGTGGCGAGAAGGACTGTCTTGCCGCCGAACGCCTTCAGGCCGCCGTTGAGGAGGTCCCACGCGATCACGCCCTGACAGCGATCCTCGTGGATCACGAGCTGCCAGGCGAAGAACTCCTCGTAGACGGGGATGTCGCGCTTGACGAGCTGCTCGTAGAGCACCTGGATCAGGACGTGGCCGGTGATGTCGGCCGCGTAGACCGTGCGCGGCGAGCCGGCGGCTCCGAACGGGCGCTGCGCGAGCTTGCCGTCGTCGCCGCGCGAGAAGACCGCGCCCCACTGCTCGAGCTGGTAGATGTCGAGCGGCGCCTCGCGCGTGAAGATCTCGATCGAGTCCTGGTCGCCCAGGTAGTCCGAGCCCTTGACAGTGTCGAAGGCGTGGCTCTCCGGGCTGTCGTCGCCTGCGTTCCCGAGCGCCGCGTTGATCCCGCCCTCGGCCGCTCCGGAGTGGCTGCGGGTCGGGTGGAGCTTCGAGATGATCGCAACGTCCGCACCGGCATCGTGGGCCTCGATCGCGGCGCGCATCCCCGCGCAACCGGCCCCGATCACGAGTACGTCGTGCTTTGCCTCCACCTCGGTTGACGCTATCCGAAACCCCCCGTGCCAGGCGTCAGACGCGCGCCCGTGTCAGGGGCGCCAGAGCGTGAGCACGACCCGGCCCGGCGGGGCCGGTAGCCGCAGAGTCAGACCCGCGGACCTGCCTCGACGAGGTTGTCGTCGGCGTTGAACTTGGCGAAGTTGTCGTTGAACATCTTCCCGAGCTCGCGCGCCTTCTCGTCGTACGCCTCCGGATCGGACCACGTTGTCCGCGGATCGAGCAGGCCGCCGCTCACGCCGGGTACTGCGACGGGCACCTCGAAGCCGAAGATCGGGTCGGTGCGGTACTCGACGCCGGCAAGCTCGCCGGAGAGCGCCGCGGAGAGCAGCGCGCGGGTCGCCTTGATCGGCATCCGCTCGCCCTCTCCGAAAGGCCCGCCCGTCCAGCCGGTGTTGACGAGCCAGACGGCGGCGCCGTGCTCGTCGAGCTTCTTGCCGAGCATTCGCGCGTAGACCGCCGGCGGCTGCGGCAGGAAAGGCGCGCCGAAGCACGCGGAGAAGGTCGGCTGCGGCTCCTGGACCCCGATCTCCGTGCCGGCGAGCTTCGCCGTGAAGCCGGAGAGGAAGTAGAACATCGCCTGGTCGCGGGTCAGGCGCGCGATCGGCGGGAGGATCCCGAAGGCGTCCGCGGTCAGCATCACGACCGACTTCGGATGCCCCGCGCGCTTCTCGGGCAGCGCGTTCGGGATCTGCTCGAGCTTGTAGGCGGCACGCGTGTTCTCGGTCTTCGCGGCGTCGTCGAGATCGAGCACACCGCTTTCGTCGAGGACGACGTTCTCGAGGATCGTTCCGTAAGTGCGGGTCGTGCGGAAGATGTCGGGCTCGGCCTCGGCCGAGAGGCGGATCACCTTCGCGTAGCAGCCGCCCTCGATGTTGAAGACGCCCGAGTCGCCCCAGCCGTGCTCGTCGTCGCCGATCAGCGACCGCTCCGGGTCGGCCGAGAGCGTCGTCTTGCCGGTCCCGGAGAGGCCGAAGAAGATGGCAACGTCTCCCGCCGGGCCGACGTTCGCCGAGCAGTGCATCGGGAAGACGCCCTGGAGCGGAAGCCGGTCGTTCATCAGCGTGAAGATCGACTTCTTGATCTCACCGGCGTAGAAGCTGCCGCCGATCAGCACCTCCTGGCGCGATGGGTGGAGCACGACGAAGGTGCCGCTTCGCGTCCCGTCCTCATCGGGATCGGCCTCGACTGCAGGCGCGTGCAGGACGAGCGCCTCCGGCTCGAACGCGCGCAGCTCTTCCTCGCTCGGCTCGATGAACATCGTCTTCGCAAAGAGTGCGTGGTAGGGCCGGTCGGTCACGACGCGCACCAAGATCCGGTGAGCCGGGTCGGCGCCCGCGAAGGCATCGACGACGTAGAGGTCGCGGCCGCCGAGGTAGTCGGTCACCTTCGCGCGCAGCCCCTCGAAGCGCTCCTCGCCGATCTCGGCGTTGACATCACCCCACCAGATCCGGTCCTCGGACTCGGGCTCGCGGACGATGAACTTGTCCTTGGGCGATCGGCCCGTGTGGACACCTGTATCGACCGCAAGCGCTCCGCCCTCGGCGATCCGCGCCTCGCCGCGCTCGAGCGCGTGCGCGTAGAGGAGCGAGGTCGTCGGGTTCCGGTGCACCTCGCCCGTGGCGTCGATCCCGTGCGTGTCGAGGTCGGTCGGTGACTCGGTCGTCGCCATTGCGACCGCAGAGTCTACGAAACTTCGCGCAGACCCCCTGGAGTAGGCTCGCCCTGTGCGAGCGCGCGACCTCGGGATCCGGATCGGCCGGCTCGAGCCCGGCGCCGCGAATGCGATCACGGACGTCGCCGGCGTCCGAGTGGGGCACACGACCCTGATCGAAGGCGAGTCGGTGCGAACCGGCGTCACGGTCATCCTGCCGCACGCGGGCGATCTCGGAAGCGACCCACTCTTCGCCGGCGCTCATCGAATCAACGGGAACGGCGAGCTGACCGGGCTCGAGTGGGTGCGCGAGTCGGGGATGCTGACGACGCCGATCGGGCTCACGAACACCCACAGCGTCGGCGTCGTCCGCGACGCGATCGTGGCCGCCGGGCCGATCGAGGTCGGCCGCTGGAGCCTTCCCGTGGTCGGCGAGACCTACGACGGCTTCCTCAATGACATCAACGGGATGCACGTCCGGGCCGAGCACGTGGACGCGGCATTCGCGGACGCCACGGGCGGCGCCGTCGCGGAAGGGTGCGTCGGCGGCGGTGCCGGAATGATCTGCCACGGCTTCAAGGGTGGGATCGGCACCGCGTCGCGCCTGATCTCGGGATTCGACGGCCGCTACACGGTCGGCGTGCTCGTCCAGGCAAACCACGGCCGCCGTCCGCGCCTGCGGGTGAACGGCGTTCCCGTCGGGGAGCGGATCCCGGCCGAGCGCGTGCCGCTTCCTACAGCGGGCGGCGACGGCGCGGGATCGATCATCGTGCTGATCGCGACGGATGCGCCGCTGCTCCCGCTCCAGTGCAACCGGCTCGCCTCGCGCGCCGGCTTCGCAATCGCTCGTGCGGGAGGAATAGGCGAGCACTCGAGCGGCGACTTCGCGCTCGCCTTCGCGACCGGCAACCGCGGTCTCTCCGCCGAGAGGGGCGAGCGGCGGCAGCTCCACTATGACGTGACCATGTACTCGCAGGGTCATATGGATGCGCTGTTCGAGGCAGTGATCGACGCAACGGAGGAGGCGATCCTGAACGCCCTGCTCGCCGCCGAGACGATGACCGGCCGCGCCGGGAACACCGCGCACGCACTGCCCCACGAGCTGCTGCGCGAAGCGCTCGCGAGCTAGTAGGACGGCTCGAGCGGGAGCCGGCGGATACCTGGAATCCCGTCGAAATGTCGGTCGGCGGTGACAATCGCCTCGATCGCATGGCGTTGCATCACCGCCAGGTGGAGCAGATCGCGAGCCCGCAGCTCCGGAAGCTCATCGGCGAGCTCGCGGGCCCGCTCGACATCGTCTACATCAACCGGCAGTACTCGGCCCCTCATGACGGACGCGAAGGAGTCGAACACCACGAACCCGCTGTCGCGACGGCCCAGCGCGATGTATCGATGGAGAAGCTCCTGCAGCACCTCGCAATCGGTGACGCCATCGAGCCGGGCGTCCACGACCTGCCGTAGAGCACCGCGCGCCGATTCGCGCAGAGAATGCTCGGACCCGCCGGCGTACATCGGCACGTTCGCATCGATGAAGACGCTCACTTGCCAAGCTCGTAGCCGACCTCGACCTCGCGCTCCATCTGCTCCCAGTCGGCTACCGGAGCATCTGCAGCGAAGAGCATGTCGAGCGCGGCCAGCCGACGCGCCGCATCATCGCTGGTGGGCGTCTCCTTCAGGTACCGATCGAGAGCCTCGCGGACATGCGATGCCTCCGAGCGCCCGGTTCGCCGGGCGAGCCGCTTCAGCTCCCGGTCGGTGGTCTCATCGAGATAGAGCTGCTTGCGCCGCATACAGCGGAGTATACATCACTCGACGAGCGCCAGCCCGTCTCGGGCGACGAGCTCCGCATAGCGGCCTCCGGCCGAGAGCAGCTCCTCGTGGGTGCCCGTCTCGACGACATGGCCGCGGTCGAGCACGATGATCTGGTCGGCGTCTCGGACGGTCGAGAGCCGGTGCGCGATCGCGATCGTCGTCCGCCCTTCTGCGAGCCGCTCGAGCGCCTCCTGCACCAGCCGCTCGGTGCGGATGTCGAGCGCGGAGGTAGCCTCGTCGAGCACCAGGATGGGCGGGTTGCGAAGGATCGTGCGCGCGATCGCGAGCCGCTGCTTCTCCCCACCCGAGAAGCGATAGCCGCGCTCGCCGACGACAGTGTCGTAGCCCTCTGGCAGCGCGGCGATCAGGTCGTGGATCTGCGCCGCGCGCGCCGCCTCCTCCACCTCGTCGTCGCTCGCGTCCGGCCGCGCGAACCGCAGGTTCTCACGCACGGTCGAGTGGAAGAGGTACGTCTCCTGCGAGACCACGCCGACGGCGGCCGCGAGGGAAGAGAAGGTCAGCTCGCGCACGTCGACGCCGTCGAGCTCGACCCGGCCCTCCGTCGCGTCGTAGAGCCGAGCGACGAGGTAGCCGGCCGTCGTCTTCCCGGAGCCGGTCTCGCCGACGAGCGCCGTCTTCGTCCCCGGCGCGGCCTCGAAGGAGACATCCTGCAGCGTCCAGTCCTCGCCGTAGCGGAACCAGACGCCCTCGAAGGAGACCCGCCCCTCGGCCTGCCGCAGCTCCCGCTTGCCCTCCTCGATGTCGACGTCGAGATCCAGGTACTCGAAGACGCGGTCAAAGAGCGCGAGCGAGGTCTGGACGTCGAGCGAGACGCCGAGGAGCGAGCCGATCGGGAAGAAGAGCCGCGTCTGCAGAGTCGTGAACGCGACGAGCGTGCCCAGCGAGATCGCGCCCGCGTAGTGGCCGGCGAAGAGGTAGACGAGCGCCGGCATGATCGCGAAGGTCATCTGGATCGAGCTCATCATCCAGCGGCCCGTCATCCGGCTCCGCACCTCGAGGTCGGCGAGTCGCGCGGACTCGCTCTCGAACCTGGACGCGAGCTCGCCGGAGCGACCCATCGTCTTCCCGAGCAGGATCCCGGAGACCGAGAGCGACTCCTGGACGAGGCTCGAGATGTCCGCCATCGACTCCTGCCGCACCTTCGCCACCTTCTGCCGCTGCTGGCCGACGCGCCGGGTCATCCAGACGAAGAGCGGGATCAGCGCGAGCGCGAACAGGGTCAGCCGCCAGTCGAGGATGAACATCGCGATCACGCTCGCGATCACCGTCGTCACGTTCGAGACGATCGAGGTCGCGGTCGAGGTCACGACCTCCTGGACGCCACCGATGTCGTTCGCGAGCCGCGACTGCACCTCGCCGGTGCGCGTCCGGGTGAAGAACGCAAGCGAGAGCCGCTGGAGGTGCTTGTAGACGGCGGTGCGCAGGTCGTGCATCACGCGCTGTCCGACCTGGTTCGAGAGCAGCGTCTGGACGACGCCGAGAACGCCGGTGAAGATCGCGATCCCGACCATCGCGCCGACGAGAATGTTCAGCAGCCGGAGGTCGCCGTCCGGGAGCGCGTCGTCGAAGACGCGCTGGACGAGGAAGGCCGGGATCGCGCCGACGGCCGATGAGAAGAGGATCAACCCGAGGACGCCGGTGAGGCGCAGCCGGTAGGGCCGGAAGAGCCGGACGATCCGGCGCAGGTTCGCGCGACGGACCGCCTTGTCCGCGGGCCGCTCGACCGGCTCGGAGGACTGGAAGGCGCGACCGCGTGGCATCCGTCACAGAGTACGGACCGGCTGGAGAGCTACGCCGAGAAGAGCTCGAGCTCGTCCGAGACGAGCTCCGCCCAGCGGCCGGCACGAGGCATCGACACGAGCCCACCCCATGGCGCCCGCAGCGCGATCGGGTGGATGGCGCCGGGGATGATCGTGCGAGTCGCATCGATCCCGCGCGCGCGAGCGAGCTCGTAGCCCCGAAGCGAGAGCGCCGGCGCCACTCCGGGGATCCCGGGAATCCCACGGTCGAGCGAGCCATGGATGACCGTGAGCCGCCTACCGTCAAGGGGCGCCAGATCGAGACTCTCGTAGAACCACGGCGCGAGTGCGATCACCGTCGAGACCGCCGGGTCGTCCGCCACATGGATCGCCACGGCTCCGCCCATCGAGAAGCCGAGGAGGGCGACATCCCGGGCGCCCGCTTCGCGAGCGGTGGTGATCGCGGCATTGGCGTCCGCGATGCAGAGCTCGAGCCGGCGCCACGACTTGATCCGATAGCGCACCTCGAGAAATCCGAGCGATGGATGGTGGTCTGCGAGCCGGCCGACGAGCCACTCGAGCGAGGCGCTCCAGGTGCCGGGAACTGCGGCGGCCGTGCCGCCGTTCACGCAAACGACGGCGCGGTGGGCGACCCGATTCGTCCAGCGCCCCTCCGCACCGCTCGCAAGCTCGATCGTCTCTCTCCCCGGCACGGCTGGGGACGGTACCCGCAGGCAGGAAGCGCGAGCACCGAACGGAATGGGTCAGGTCCGTGGACACCGCCGCCGCGATCGAGCGCTTCCTCGCCTCACCGCAACTCGCCGCGTCGACGCGGCGCTCGTACTCGTTCGACCTGCGGGACTTCGCCGGCTGGCTGGAGGAGCGCAGCGCGAGCGTGGACGAGGTCGACGTTCGCGTGCTCGCGGCGTATGTCGGCGAACTCGGCCGCAGCCGACGCGGGCTGGCGCCGGCGACGATCTCACGCCGGATCTCCACGGTTCGCTCGTTCCTCCGCTTCACGCTCGGACCGGCGCGCGTCCCCGACGCCCCCTTCGCGCCTCGTCGTTCCCGCCGGCTTCCCGACGCGCCGAAGCAGCGCGAGGTCGAGGCCCTGATCGACTGCGTCGCGGGCGAGGGGCCGCTCGGGCTGCGAAATGTGGCGCTCGTCGAGCTCGTCTACTCCGCGGGATTGCGGAGCGCCGAGGCCGTCGCGCTCGACCTGGGCGACGTCGACTTCGAGCAGGAGAGCGTGCACGTGTCCGGCAAGGGAGGCAAGGAACGCGTGGTACCTCTCGGCGAGCGGGCGGCGTACGGCGTCAGTCGATATCTCCGGGAGGCCCGGCCGCTGCTCGCGCGCGGAGCGAACGATGCGCTCTTCCTCTCCATCCGGGGCCGCCGGCTCGAGACGAGCACGCTCCGGCGACTCCTCCCGCACCCGCACCGTCTCCGGCATTCCTTCGCGACGCACCTGCTCGAGGGCGGCGCCGACCTGCGCACGATCCAGGAGCTGCTCGGCCATGCCTCGCTCTCCACAACACAGATCTACAGCCATGTCGACGCCAAACGATTGCGGAAGGTCTATGACTTCGCCCACCCCAGATCGTGAGCTAGAAGGCTTCCTGACGCTGCTCGCGGCGCGGCGCGCGCCGCGGACGGTGGAGGCCTACCGGCGCGATCTCTCGCAGCTAGCCGGCTGGCTCGGCGCCTCGCCCGTCGCCGCGACAACGGACGACCTCGAGCGTTGGATCGCGAAGATGCGCGCCGAGGGGAACGCTGCGACGACGATCGCCCGGAGGATCGCGGCCGTGCGCTCCTTCTTTCGACACCAGCAACTGCTCGGCGCGCGCGAGGACAATCCCGCGGCCGCGCTCGAGCTTCCCCGACGAACCCGCAAGCTGCCGAGAACCCTGTCTCCTGCGGAGGCGGAGCGGCTGATCGAGGCGGCGGTCGGCACGACTCCGCGGGCGCTGCGCGACCGCGCGCTCGTCGAGCTGATGTACGGCTCGGGCCTGCGGGTCAGCGAAGCCCTCGGCCTGCACCGACGCTCCGTAGATCTCGACGAACGGCTCGTGCGCGCGCTCGGCAAGGGCTCGAAGGAGCGGGTCGTGCCGCTCGGCCGGCCGGCCGTCGACGCGCTCCGTCGCTACATCGCGATGGGCCGCCCCCACCTCGACACGCGCTCACGTCCCGAGCTCTTCCTGAACGCCCGCGGGGGCCCGCTGACGAGAGCCGGGGCGTTCCTGATCCTCCGGCGGATCGCAGACAGGGCCGGCCTCGAGCCGCAGCGCGTGCACCCGCACCTCCTCCGCCACTCCTTCGCGACGCATCTCCTCGAGGGCGGCGCCGACCTGCGTAGCGTCCAGGAGCTGCTCGGCCATGCCGATCTCGCCACGACCGAGCTCTACACCCACGTATCCGATCGACGCCGCCGCGAGTTGTACTTCCACGCGCATCCTCACGCGCGACGGGAAGCCACTCGTCAAAGGACTCGATCGGATGACGCTTGACCCTCAGCTCGTCACTCTCGGAGCCTTGACGATGGCGATCGGCTTCACGATGTACTACGCCGGGCTGAAGAAGAACATGCTCGAGCTGAAGCAGCGTCGACGGATCTGCCCCGCATGCGGCCGCAGGATCGCCGGGCGCGTCTGCAACGCGCACTGAGCGACTTAGTGTTGCTCCAACACTAAGTCGCTCAGCGCACTGATCGTCTCGCGCACCGGGTCGAGCATCGTGACATGACCGAGCTTCCGTCCTGGTCGCGGCTCCTTGCCGTAGTGATGGACGTGCACCCCTCGGTGGGCGAGGAGCGCGGCCGGATCGGGGAGCTCGCCGATCAGATTCAGCATCACGACCTCGCCGCGCGGGGCCGTCGAGCCGAGCGGGAGGCCGAGGATCGCGCGCAAGTGGTTCTCGAACTGGCTCGTCTCCGCTCCCTCGATCGTCCAGTGGCCCGTGTTGTGGACGCGCGGCGCGAGCTCGTTCGCGACGAGGTCGCCGCCGAGGTCGAAGAGCTCGAGCGCGAGCACGCCGACGTAGCCGAGCTCGTCCAGGAGACGCGTCGCGTAGTCCTCGGCCTGTGCCTGGGGGGCGGCGGCCGCCGGCGCCGACGAGCTGCGCAGGATTCCCTCCGAGTGGATGTTCTCGATCAAGGGATAGAACGCCGTTTCGCCGCCGGCCCCGCGAACGGCGATCAGCGACAGCTCCCGGTCGAAGGGGACGAGTCCTTCGAGCAGATGCCCGGGGTCAAAGCCCGGACGTGTCTCCACCCGACGTTGTCCCTTTCCGTCATAGCCGAGCCGACGCGTCTTCAGAAGCGCCGGGAACGAGGTCACCTCCGCGTCGAGCGGCGCGGTCGGGATCCCGAGCCGGCGGAAGAGCCGCTTCTCGATCAACCGATCTTGGCAGGCCTCGAGGGCGCGGGCGTCCGGGAGGGCTCCCACGCGTCGCGCCGCCTCGACCGGCACGTTCTCGAACTCGTAGGTGACCGCGGCGGCGCCGTCCGCGAGCCGATCGAGCAGCGCCGGATCTTCGTATGCGCCGACGAGCAGCTCCCCCACCTCGCCGGCCGGCGCATCCGGCGCCGGATCGAGGAACCGGAACGAGAGCCCGAGTGGGATCCCGGCCAGCGCGAGCATCCGCCCGAGCTGACCACCCCCGATCACGCCGACGACGGTCATCCCAAGTAACAGTCTGTTACTCGGGCTCCGGGGATGCGAGGACGGACTCGGTCTGCTCGGAGCGGAATCGGGCCAGCCGCTCGCGGATCGCCGCATCCGAGCGTGCGAGGATCGCGGCCGCGAGCAGCGCCGCGTTGACGGCGCCGGCGCGACCGATCGCGAGCGTCCCGACCGGCACCCCAGCGGGCATCTGGACGATCGAGAGGAGCGAGTCCACACCCTTCAGCGCCTTCGACTCGACCGGCACGCCGAGCACCGGTAGCGCGGTCTTCGCGGCAGCCATCCCCGGCAGGTGGGCGGCGCCGCCGGCACCTGCGATCAAGACCTGCAGCCCGCGCTCCTCGGCTCCAGCCGCGTACTCGAAGAGCAGGTCGGGCGTACGGTGCGCCGAGACGATCCGGTGCTCGAACGGCACCTCGAGCGCGGCGAGCGTCTCGCAGGCATGTCGCATCGTCTCCCAATCCGACTGCGAGCCCAGGAGCACGCCGACGAGCGGCTCGCTCACCGGCTGCCGCTCATCGTGTATTGGCGCGCTTCGTCAGCGCCGCGGCGATCGTCTTTGCGGTCTTGCGCAGCTCGGCGTCCGCCTCGTCGTCGTCGGCGAGCCCGTTCAGGACGAGGATCGTCTCGCGCTGCGGGGAGCCGTTCTTGAGGCAGACGATCGCGAGTCGGCGCACGGCGAGGTTCGGGTCGTTGCTCGCCAGCTCGTGCAGGAGCGCCCGCATCGAGTTGACGTCGCCGGGATGATCGCGCGAGAGCCCCTCGAGCGAGATCAGGGCCGAGCCGCGCGCAGCCGGACTCTCGTCCTGGAGGCCACGACGGACGAGCTCGAGCTTCTGACGGAAGCGGAACTGGGCGATTGCGCGATACGCCTGTGAGCGAACGCGATAGTCCGCGCTTCTCGCCGCGTGCTCGATCTCGTCACCCCATTGAGACCGCAGCGTCGCGAGCGCGCTCTGATCGCCGGCCGCGGCGAGACCATCAGCTTCCGCCGCAGCCTCGGCGAGCGTCATCCGACGGCGGAGGCAGAGCGGGCGCCCGGGCCAACGTAGCGCGCGTTCGGCCGGAAGAGCCGCCCGGTGCGCTTCTGCTCGAGGATGTGCGCCGACCAGCCGGCGACCCGCGAGCAGGCGAACATCGCCGGCGCAAGCGGCGGCGGGATCTCGGCGACATCGAGGACGACGGCCGAGTAGTACTCGACGTTCGTGGCGAGCACGCGGTCGGGCGAGCGCTCCTGCAGCGCCTTCAGCGCGACCTGCTCGAGCTCCTCGGCGACCTCGACGTTCGGAGCTCCAAGCTCCTTCGCAACCCCCTTGAGGAGGCGCGAGCGTGGGTCCTCGGCGCGATAGATCCGATGCCCGAAGCCCATGATCCGCTTGCCGCTGTCGAGCGTCTCCTGCACCCAACGCTCGGCATCGCCCGACGCGGCGACCTCCTCGAGCATCGGCTTGACGTAGGCCGGGGCGCCGCCGTGGAGCGGCCCCGAGAGCGCGCCGACCGCCGACGACAGCGCGGCGCCGCAATCCGCTCCCGTCGAGGCCGTGACCCGCGCGGTGAAGGTCGAGGCGTTGAGCCCATGCTCGGCGGTGCAGATCCAGTAGGTGTCGATCGCCTTCGCGTGACGCGGATCGAACTCCCCTCGCCAGCGGAGCAGGAACTTCTCCGCGGCGGTCTCGCCCTCGGCGACGATGTCGTCGGGGACGACGTCCGA
>JBPCJB010000163.1:0-6780 GCA_051005735.1 Gaiellaceae bacterium
CCCTTCCGCGAGCAACTCGCCTTCCTCCCGGAGATAGCGCATCGTGTTGTCGGCGAAGTCCCGCAGCGCCTCGGTGACGCGCCCTTGCTGCTCGGCAAGCGCGGCGACGAGCTCCCGTTCCTCCAGCGCGCGGCCGTTGACGAGGCAGGTCGTCTTCTTGAAGACGCTGGCGCCGCGAATCGTGATCCGGTCGCCGTCCGAGAGCTCGTCGAAGAGCTCGGAACCGGGCGCATCGATCAGGTGGACGCCGCCCCGGACGAGGAGCAGCGGCCCTGGGTTCGGAAAGCGGCCGCTCTGCGATTCCGCCACGTTGACGACGACCCGGATCCCGGACTCGACGAGCTCCTCGGCCGAGACGCGGTCGAGATCGGTGTGGTCGATGATCGCGATGTCCTCGGGGCCGAGGCGCGGCGTCAGCTCCTTCGTCCGGCGGCCGAGCCGGGCAACGCCACTGTGCTCGACGAAGCTCATTGGAGCGCGGAGAGGAACTCGCGCCCACCGAGCATCCGCTCGAGCTCGTCGCGCCGCTCGGTCTCGTCCAGCTCCTCGATCCGCGTGTGCGTCGGGTCGCCGGGCACCTTCTCGACCCGGAAGTGGCGCTCTGCGACGCTCGCGATCTGCGGAAGATGCGTGATCGTGAGCACCTGGGCGCTCTCGGCGCGCCGCATCAGGGTTTCCGCGACGGCGTGCGCGGTCGTCCCGCCGATCCCGGCGTCGATCTCGTCGAAGACGAGCGTCTCGCCGCCACCGACGGCGGCGATCGCGAGTGCGACGCGGGAGAGCTCGCCGCCGGAGGCGGTGTCGGCGACCGGTCCGAACGGAAGGCCCGCATTCGGCCGGATCAGGAAGACGGCCTCTTCGGCGCCGCTCGCGCTCGGTTCGCGCTCGCGGAGCTCGACGCGGAACTCGCCGTCGCCCATCCCGACGCCCCGCAGCTCGGCGGCGACGGCAGCGGCGAAGGGCTCGGCGGCGGCGGTCCGCGCCTGGCGAAGCTCGTCCGCGAGCCGAGAGACAGCCGTCTCGGCGGCTGCGAGAGCCTCCGCGGCGGCCGCGGCCGGGTCGAGTCCGTCGGCGAGCGCTTCCAGCTCGGCTCGGGCGACGGCGGCACGCTCGAGCAGCTCCTCGTACGTGGCCGCGCGGAAGCGCCGCTTGGCGTCCGCGATCCGCTCGAGCTCTTCCTCCACCTGCTCCGCGCGACCGGGATCGGACTCGAGGGCGCCGAGGAAGCCGCGCAGGTCGGAGCCGACGTCGTGGAGCCGTAACGCGAGATCGCGCAACTCGCGGCCGGCGTGCTCGAGCTCCGGCGCGAGCCGTTCGAGCGGGGCGAGCGCCCGCTCCGCGGCGCCGGTAAGAGCGGCGGCGCCCTCACCGTCCTCGGGGGCGAGCGCCTCGGCCGCCCGCGCAGTGGCCTCGACGAGCTCGGTTGCGTGGCGTAACCGCTCGCGCTCGGCCCTGAGCTCGGTTTCCCTCTCGGAGTCGAACCCGTTCGTCGTCTCGACAAGCGCCTGCAACTCCGCCACCCGCGCCTTCTCCGAGGCCGCGTCGCGAGTGAGCTCGTCGTGCCGTCTACGGGCAGCGGCGACCTCCCGCCAGGCCGACCGCAGCTCTCGCCGGCGCCGCAGTTGCCGATCGCCCGCATACGAGTCGAGCAGGTCGAGCTGATACGAAGGCCGCGCGAGCCGGCGCTGCTCGAACTGGCCGGACATCGCGAGCAGACGCTCGGTCGCGGCCGCCAGATCCTCACGTGCAACCGCTCGTCCCCATGCGTACGCGCGTGTCCGCCCGTCTGCGAAGACGCGGCGCGCGAGCACGAGGCCCGGCTCGTCCTCGGGTGCGAGCGCCGCGAGCGCCTCCAGCTCGTCGTCCTCGAAGAAACCGTCCGGCACGTCGAACTCGGCTTCGACATACGCCTCCCGCGCGCCCGCGCCCACCGCGCCTGCATCGCCCTTGGCGCCGAGCAGGAGGCCGAACGCCTGGGCGAGGATCGTCTTTCCGGCCCCCGTTTCGCCGGTGATCGCATTGAGGCCCGCCGCCGGCGCGACCTCAGCCGCACGGATCAGGACGAGATTTTCGATGCGGAGGGTGCGCAGCACCGCGCTAGGAGGCGAACGTGCGACGGTAGCGGCTGAAGAACGTCGCCTCCGGCAGCGTGGCGAGGAGCGAGCGGCGCTCGCCGATCCGGGCGATCACGCGGCCGCCTGGCGGCAGGTCTGTGACTCGGTGTCCGTCCACGAGAGCCGTCGCAGCGAGGTCGGCGGTCCGGTTCCAGACGATGGCGTCACGCCCACGCGGCACGACGAGCGGCCGCGCGTTCAGCGAATGCGGCGCGATGAACGTGACCGCCATCGCATCGAGCCCCCACACGAGCACAGGGCCGCCGTTCGAGAAGTTGTAGCCCGTCGAGCCCGACGGGGTCGCGCAGACGACGCCGTCACACGAGAGTCGGCCGAGCGTCTCGTCGCCCACGGCCCACTCGAGCTGGATCATCCGGCCGACGACCGCGCTCGCAACGACGAGGTCGTTCACCGCGACACGCCGCTGCTCCCCCACCTCGATGTCGAGCGTCGGCAGCTCCACGACGGCGTACTCGCCGGCGAAGACGCGTGCGAGCCCCGCTTCGAGCTCACCTCGCGGGATCGCGGAGAGGAAGCCGACGCGACCGAAGTTGACCCCGATGACGGGCACGCCGGTGCCGAGGAAGCGCGTCAGCGCGCGCAGCATCGTGCCGTCGCCGCCGAGGACGACGGCAAGGTCGACCTCGTCGCCCGCGGCCTCGTCGTCCACGAGCTCGACCCCGGCCTCGCGGGCGACGGTCGAGAGTCGGGCGAGCGCCGGGCCGATCGTCTGCGGCTTCCCGTGAGTGAGTACGACCGCGCGGCCGACGCGGCTAGCCAACTGCTGTGTCGATCCGGTCGTCGGTGTCATTGAGGAGCACGGCCTCGTCGCTGTGGATGAGGTGGACGAAGAACTCGCGGTTGCCCTTCGGCCCGGGCAAGCCGGAGTCTACGACCCCGACCGCGGTCGCCTTCCAGCCCACCGCCACCTCGATCACCTCGCGGAGGACGCGTCGGTGCACGGCCGGCTCGCGGACGACGCCGCCCTGGGGAACCTCCGCGCGCCCGGCCTCGAACTGCGGCTTCACCAGCACGAGCGCGTCCCAGCCCCGGTCGAGCAGGCGCAGGACGGGTGGGAGCACGAGCCCGACGCCGATGAAGGAGACGTCGCACGTGAGGAGATCAGGGCGGAACGGCAACTCGGTCAGCTCGCGCGCATTCGTCCGCTCGAGCACGGTCACACGCGGGTCGTCGCGGAGCTTCGGATGGAGCTGCCCGTAGCCGACGTCGACCGCGATCACCCGCGCGATTCCGTTCTGGAGAAGGCAATCGGTGAAGCCGCCGGTCGAGGCGCCGAGATCGATCGCGTCGCGGCCGTCGAGCGCCACAGAGAACTGCGCGAGCGCGTTCGCTAGCTTCTCGCCGCCGCGGGAGACGAAGCGCGCCGGACGCTCGACCTCGAGCTCGGCGTCCACGTCGACTTGGTGCCCCGGCTTGTCGTGGCCGCGGACGAGCCCCGCGAGCACGAGCGCCTGCGCCCGCGCGCGAGTCTCGGCCAGCCCGCGCTCGACGAGCAGGACGTCGAGTCGTTTCTTCATTCGGCAAGGGTAGTGCGCGCACCTGTTACACATCTGCGATGGAACTGCACGGAGATCGCGTCGTTCTGCGCCCGCTGGCAGAGGAGGATCTGGTGGCGCTGGCCGAGCTCGGCTGCGAATCGGAGACGGCGCGCTGGTGGGCCGGGATCGACGAGCCGTACCTCCGAGAGGAGCTGAAGGCGGGTCTGAGCTTCGCGATTCTCTCGGAGGGCGAGGTTGCGGGGATGATCCAGTACTACGAGGAGCTCGATGACGAGTTCCGGCACGCGGGCATGGATCTCTTCCTCGGGACGCGGTTTCAGGATCGCGGGCTCGGGACGGACGCGGTGCGAACGATGGCCCGCTGCCTCATCGGCGAGCGCGGCCACCACCGGCTGATCATCGACCCCGCTGCCGACAACGAGCGCGCGATCCGCGTCTACGAGAAGGTCGGCTTTCGCCGGGTCGGGATCATGCGCGAGTACTGGCGCGACCCGGAGGGCGTGTGGCGCGACGGGCTGCTGCTCGACCTGCTCGCATCCGAGCTCACGTAGTTTCCACCATTTCGGTAGCTTTCCACCATGGCGCTGAACATCAAGGACACGGAGACCGAGCGCCTCGCGACCGAGGTCGCCGCGATGGCAGGAGAGACGAAGACGCGCGCCGTGAAGGTGGCGCTCGAGGAGCGCCGCTCGCGCCTCCTCCGGAAACGGTCTGCCCAGGATCGGGGCGAACGACTCCAGCGCTTCCTCGAGGAGGAGCTCTGGCCCCAGATTCCTCCCGAGCACCGCGGTCGTCCGATCACCAAGGAGGAACGCGAGGAGATCCTCGGCTACGGCCCCGACGGGGTGTGATCGTCGATACCTCTGCGCTCGTGTCGATCGCGCTCGAGGAGCCGGGACACGACCGTCTCCTGCGCGTGCTGAAGGACGAGGGAGGCGCGGGCATCGGAGCCCCGACTCTGGTCGAAACCGGGCTCGTGCTCGTACTGCGGCTCGGCCCGCGTCGTCAGGCGCTCGTCGGGCGATTCTTCGCAGAGGCGGGCATCGAAGTGATTCCCTTCGGTGAGGATCATTGGTCCGTCGCTGTCGAAGCGTTCGGGCGATTTGGCAAGGGGAGGCATCCCGCTCGGTTGAACTTCGGCGACTGCCTGACCTACGCCGTCGCTCGTTTGGCAGACGAGCCGCTGCTCTGCCTCGGCGGCGACTTCGCGCAGACGGATCTAACGCTGGCCTAGGTCGTGCGGGACGCGAGGCCGGTGACGAGCTCGGCGAGGACGGACGTGTCCGCCGGGATCGCCTCGAGGCGCACCTGCCCGCGTTCCGCTGCCGCGCGCGCAAGGGCGCGCGCGTCGTCGACGCCGTGAGTCGCCGCATAGCCGTCGCCGTCGAGGACGTCGTCCACGATCTGGAAGAGGAGGCCGAGCTCGTTCCCGAACGCGCGCCACGGCTTCTGCTCGCCCTCGGGGACGTCCGCGGCCCAGAGCGCCACCCCAACCGACGCGGAGAAGAGCGCGCCCGTCTTCAATCGGTGCAGCTCGGCGAGGTCGGCACCGGCCCCGGTCACGTCGAGATACTGGCCGCCGATCATCCCGAGCGTCGCCTGCGCGAGCTCCCGCCCGACCGCGGGCGTCGGATACGAGAGCGCGAGCCGGAAGGCCTCCGCGAGCAACGCGTCGCCGGCGAGCACGGCGACCGCCTCGCCGTAGGCGACGTGCGCGCTCGGCCGCCCGCGCCGCTCGTCATCGTCGTCGAGCGCGGGCAGATCGTCGTGGACGAGCGAGAACGTGTGCACGAGCTCGACGGCTGCGGCGGCAGGGAGGCAGCGGTCGGCCTCGGCCCCCGCCGCCTCGCCCACGGCGAGACAGAGCACAGGCCGGATTCGCTTGCCCCCCGATTCGAGCGGATACCGCACGGCCCGCTCGAGGCCGCCTAGCTCCGGACTCAACGCCAGCTCGCCGAGATACCGCTCGACGAGCGTGCGCAGCTCGTCAGGGCTGCGGAGGTGCATCCGCGCGCGCCCGCGCCTTCGTCAGCTCGCTCTCGACCTCCTTCGCGAGCTCCGCGAGCTCCGCTAGCACGTCGACCGCCGCCTCGGCGTTCTCCGCCGCCACGAGCCGTTCCAGCTCCTCGCGGGTCGCCTTCAGCCGCTCGAGCAGCTCCTCGGCGCGCCCGAGCGCGGCCTCGGTCTCCTCTCCGCTCGTTGGCGGCTCCGTCGAGCCTCCGCCGCTCATTCCACCACCTCCGTCCGCTCTCTCACGACACGGCCCAGGATACCGTTCACGAGCCGCGCCGCGTCTTCGGACGCATAGCGCTTCGTCAGCACGACGGCCTCGTTGATCGCCACCTCGGCCGGCACGCTCTCGCCCTCGAGCTCGTGGATCCCAATCCGCAGGATGTTCCGCTCGAGGGTACCGAGGCGATCGGCGGTCCAGCCCTCGGCGGCGTCCGTGATCCGGACGTCCAGCTCCTCCGCCCGCGCCGACACGGCCTCCGCAAGCTCGAGCGCGAACGTGTCCGGGGTACCGTCGTAGAGGGCGGTGAGCGGCTGTCCGGTGAGGTCCCACTGGTAGAGGAGGAAGAGCGCGGTGCGCCGCGCCTGACGTCTTCCGACAGCGGCGCTCATTCCCGCTCCGGCGGCGGAAAGGCCGCCACCTCCCCTACCGGCGGCTCCGTCGAGCCTACGCCGCTCACCGGTCGAGCTCCTCGATCGCGACGTCGATGCCGTCGACCTCGAGCTCGGTCGCTGCCCGTAGCGCTTCGGTGACGGAGCGCTGAACCGATTCGCCGAGCTCGGGCAGCACGGCGCCGTAGCGCGCCGCCACCTCGACGGTCACGTGGACACGCGCGTCCTTCACGGCCACGTCGAGCCCGCGACGAGGTCGCCGCACCCGAGCGCCGTCCACGAGTTCCGCCGCGGTGGCCACGAGCCCGGCGAGCGCCTCGCCCGAGATCCGGATCGAGCCGCCGGGGCCCTCGATGGTGTGGCTGTCATGGGTCATGCGGGCGCTAGCGCGGGCAGGCGCTCCTCCACGTCGGCGAGGAAGCTCGTCGAGTACTCGCCGCTTCGGAACTCCGGCGAGCGCAGGACGTCGAGCGCGAGCGCACGCGTGGTCGGGATCCCCTCGAGCTCGAGCTCTTCGAGCGCCC
>JBPCJB010000164.1:0-24254 GCA_051005735.1 Gaiellaceae bacterium
GGGCGAGCGCGCTCATGCCGCAGAAGAAGAATCCCTACGCGCTCGCCGCGATCCGCACGCAGGCCGCGCAAGCATCCGGCGACCTTGCTGCCGCTCTCGTCGCTCTGCACACAGGCTCGGCGCGCACCGATCACTTCCACCTGCTCAACGGCGCCGTGCCGCGCGCGCTCGACGAGGCGGTGGCGATCGCACGGCTTACGGCGTCGGTGCTCGACGGCATCGAGGTACGGGAGGAGCGATTCGCGCAGATCGCTCGCGAGAGCTTCGTCACGGCTGCCGACGTCGCCGACGTGCTCGCGCTCTCAGGCGACGTCGACTACCGCGGCGCGCACAAGATCGTCGGCCGCGCTGTTCGCGACCTGGTCGAGACGGGTGCGTCCCCGTCCGAGCTCACTACCGCGCGCCTCGCCGTTGCTGCCGAGGCCGCCATTGGACGACCGGTCGAGATCGACGAGGCGAAGCTCCGTGACGCGCTCGATCCCGTGGCGTGCGCAGCGGCGCGGCTGCAGATCGGCTCGTCGTCCCCGGCAGCGATGGATGCGATGCTCGACGGGATCGCGGAGGCCCTGGCCGCGCACGGGGCCTGGAGCGCCGAAGCGCGAGACCGCGAGGCTGCTGCTGAGAGCGCCCTTCTTGCCCGCGCGCGCGCCCTTAGCTGAGACAGCCAAGCACGACCGCTCACCACCCGACGGTCGCATCCACCGAGCCGGCGCCCGAGCGGCCGCCCAGCCGATTGATTCCGGCGCTCGGCTGGGCCAGCGTTGCTCCTATGTCAAGGCGGGGCTCGCTTTGAGTGTGTTGAAGACGGTGCGGACGAGTAGTCGTTTGAGGCAGCGGATGGCTTCGCGTCGGCTTCTGCCTTCGGTTTGTTTGCGTTCGAGGGAGGCGCGCGCCCCGGCGTGGTAGCGCGACTGGGTGATCGCGATCCGGTAGAGCGCGGCGTTGAGCTGCCTGTTGCCGCCACGGTCGAGGCGGTGGCGTTGGATCCGGCCTGAGCTCGCTTCGAGTGGTGCGACGCCGCTGTGGCGGGCGAGCTGCGCATCACTTTTGAAGCGGTCGACTGGCCCGATCTCGGCGAGCAGCTTCGCGGCTGTGACGACGCCGCAGCCGGGCAGCTCGAGCAGTGCGGGCGCGATCGCTGCTGTCCGTTGTTCGAGCTCCTGGTCGAGCTCCTCGATCTGTCGCGTCAGCGCGCGGCAACGGTTGACCAACTCACGGGCGAGCCGGACCTCGAGCTCCTGCTCGCGGCGTGCGAGCCAGCGGCTGACCCGTTCGAGGTGACTGGCGCGGCTCAGCCGCCGCAGTGGCACGACCAGCGTCGGATCGAGCTGATGGAGATGCCAACGCAGCCGCTGCTGCGTCCGGCGGCGCTCGTCGACGAGATCATCGCGATGGTCCACAAGCAGCTTCAAATCGCGGTAGACCGGCTCCTCCGGCCGTGGCCGCGGCAGATCCGGCTCCCGCAGCGCCGCCCTCGCCACCGCGAGCGCGTCGATCGGGTCGGACTTGCCGCGCGCGCGCCCGGCACGCCGCTCCGGGGCCATCAACTTCGGCGGCACCCGCACCAGATCCTCACCGTGGCCGAGCAGCTGCCGCTCGAGCCAGCGCGTCAGCTGCCGGCAATCCTCAAGCGCCCACAACCGCTCCGCGCCAAGCGTCGAAGCCCAGCCGACCAACACGTCACTGCCGACCGCGACCGTCTGCTCATCGAGCATTCGCCCGGCCTCGTCGACCGCGACAGCCGTCAACGAGCGCTTGTGCACGTCCACTCCGATCACGATTATTCAGATCGCCTACCAACGAAACTCGTGACGGCTCGGCGAGCGTTCTCTCGCTTGGTGAGCCGGCCTACGCGTCGGCTGAGACGATCATTCCGGCGCCGACGGTGTCGTTCGTCGACTCGTCGATCAGGATGAACGCGCCGGTTGCGCGGTTCTCGGCGTAGAGATCGACGGCCAGCGGCTCCGCCAGGCGAAACCGCACTCGGGCCATGTCGTTCAGCTCCAATCGCTCCGGCGAGGGCCGATCCTCGAGCGTGTGGATGTCGACGACCGAAAGCAGCTCGTCGGCGATCGCACGCACGGTGCGGGTCGTGTGCTTGACGACGAGGCGCGTACGCGGCTCGAGCGGGCGCTCGGCCATCCAGCAGACCGTCGCCTCGAGCTCGCGCGTGACCGTCGGCCCCTCGTTCGGGTCGGCCAGCATGTCGCCGCGCGAGACGTCGAGGTCGTCCTCGAGCCGGACCGTCACGGACATGCCCGGAACCGCTAGGTCGAGCGGGCCGTCGAGGCTCTCGACCGCCGCCACCCTCGAGCGCCGACCGGACGGGAGCACGACGACCTCGTCGCCTGCGGCCCATACTCCGCCCGCCACCTGGCCGCCGTAGCCGCGGTAGTCGTGGTGAGCGTCCGAGATCGGCCGGATCACCCACTGGACCGGGAAGCGGCGGTGCGCGAGGTCGCGGTCGCCCGCGATCTCGATGGTCTCGAGATGCTCGAGCAGCGTCGGCCCGTCGTACCAAGGCATCCCCTCGCCGCGCTCGACGACGTTGTCGCCGCGGAGCGCGCTCATCGGGATCACGCGCACGTCGCGCAGCCCCAGCCGCTCGCTCGTCTCGCGCAGCTCCTGCTCGATCTCGCGGTAGCGCTCCTCCGAGAAGTCGACGAGATCCAGCTTGTTCACGGCGACGACGACGTGCGGGATCCCGAGAATCGCCGCGATGTACGAGTGCCGGCGCGTCTGCTCGACGACGCCCTTGCGCGCGTCGAGCAGGATGATCGCGAGGTCTGCCGTCGACGCGCCCGTGACCATGTTGCGCGTGTACTGGACGTGGCCGGGCGCGTCGGCGAGCTGGAAGCGCCGGCGCGCGGTGACGAAGGAGCGGTAGGCGACTTCGATCGTGATTCCCTGCTCGCGCTCGGCACGGAGGCCGGCGGTGAGGAGCGCGAGGTTGACGTAGCCGTCGCCGCGACGCTGCGAGGTCTCCTCGATGTGCTCGAGCTGATCGGCCAGGATCTGCTTCGTGTCGTAGAGCAGCCGCCCGATCAGCGTCGACTTGCCGTCGTCGACCGAGCCCGCCGTCACGAGGCGGAGCAGCTCGGTCGCCATCAGGGCCTCAGAAGTAACCGACACGCTTGCGGTCCTCCATCGCGGCCTCGGAGGCGCGGTCGTCGGCGCGGGTCTCGCCGCGCTCGGTCACGCGCGTCGCGGCGATCTCGGCGACCACGTCCTCGAGCGAGCGCGCTTCGGAGGCGACGGCGCCGGTGCAGCTCATGTCGCCGACCGTCCGGAAGCGGACCGAGACCGTGAACGGATCCTCGCTCTCCAGCCGCTCGACGAACTCGCTGACGGCATAGAGCATCCCGTCGCGGCGGAAGACCTCGCGTTCATGGGCGAAGTAGATCGGCGGCAGCTCGAGGTTCTCGCGCGCGATGTACTGCCAGACGTCGAGCTCCGTCCAGTTCGAGATCGGGAAGACGCGCACCTGCTCGCCGCGGCGAAGGCGCCCGTTGTAGAGGTTCCAGAGCTCCGGGCGCTGCGCGCGCGGGTTCCACTGGCCGAAGTCGTCGCGGAAGCTGAAGATCCGCTCCTTCGCGCGGGCCCGCTCCTCGTCGCGGCGAGCTCCGCCGATCGCCGCGTCGAAGCGGTGCTCCTCGATCGCATCGAGCAGGGTCGTCGTCTGGAGCTGGTTGCGCGAGGCGCGCGGGCCGGTCTCCTCGACGACACGACCGTTGTCGATCGATTCCTGCACGGAGGCGACGAGCAGCGTCTCGCCGAGCTCGGTGACGCGGCGATCGCGGTAGGAGATCACCTCGGGGAAGTTGTGGCCCGTGTCGACGTGCATGACCGGGAACGGGAACCTGCCGGGGCGGAAGGCCTTCTCGGCGAGCCGCAGTAGGACGATCGAGTCCTTGCCGCCGGAGAAGAGGAGGACCGGCCGCTCGAGCTCGGCGGCGACCTCGCGCATGATGTGGACGGCCTCCGCCTCGAGCTCGTCGAGGTGGGAGAGGTGGAAAGCGGTCGCCATCAGGCCGGCGGCGTAGGCTCGACGGAGCCGCTTCCGAGAGCGGAGGTGCCGGCTTCGCCGGCGCCGGAGCGAGAACCGTGCAGCCCGCACTCGGTTCGGTCGCTCCCGGACCAGCGGCCCTCGCGGCCGTCGCCGGGGAGCGTCGAGTGGGTGTCGCCGAGGGATGCGTAGCCGCGGTCGTGCAGCGCGTTGTACGGGAGCCCGCGCTCCCGGATGTACGCCCAGCAGTCGCCGTCGCTCCAGTCGGCAAGCGGGTTCGCCTTCCACAGCTCGTGCGCGGCGTCCCAGCCGAGCTTCGGCGCGTTTGCGCGTGTCGGCGACTGGTCGCGGCGGATGCCCGTGATCCAGCAGTCGAGGTCTCCGAGCGCGCGGCGGAGCGGCTCGACCTTGGCGACCGCGAGGTAGAGGTCGGGCTTGCGCTCCCAGAGCTTCTCGCCGTGAGTCGCCGTGAGCTCCTCGGCGCTCGGGCCCTCGAACGGCTCGACCTTCGTGTCGTACCGCTGCTCGACCTCGCGCCAGAGCTCATACGTCTCCGGGAAGAGGTAGTGGGTGTCGATCGCGAAGACGCGAGCCTTCGGCTCGACGCCGAAGAGCATGTCGAGCAGCACGCTCTCCTCCTTCTGGAACGAGCAGGCGAGGGAGAGCCGCGGATGGAAGCGTTCGACCATCTCGGCAAGCAGCTCCTCCGCCGTCAGTGCCTCGGAGCGCGCTGCGAGCGTCTCGATCGGCTCGGACTGGGCGTGGAGGTTCGACATCGCCGCGAAGCTTAGCCCATCATGCATAACACAAGCTAATCGACGGTATTAGTGACCAACCTGTATCGTGCTCCGCCGTGGATCCGAAGCTCGCGATCGCCGGATTGTTCGTCGGACTCCTCGTCGGGATGACCGGGATGGGCGGCGGCTCCTTGATGACCCCAATGCTCGTCTTCCTCTTCGGCTTCAAGCCGACCGTCGCGATCGGCACCGACATCGTGCACGGCGCGATCTTCAAGACGTTCGGCGCGTGGCGCCACCGGCAGCTCGGCACCGTCCACGCCCGGCTGACGCTCTGGATGCTCGCCGGCTCCGCGCCCTTCTCGCTCCTCGGTGTCGGCCTCTCGACCTGGCTCTTGCATCGCTACGGAGACGGATTCGAGGACGCGGCCGGGATCATCCTCGGCGCGGCGTTGATCGCCGGCGGCCTCGGCTTCGCGATCAAGACGTTCGTGACCGGCCGCGCAAAGACCGACGCGCCCTTCCTGCTCGCCCGCAGCGACCGGCGGATCGCGCTCCTCCTCGGCGCGAGCGGCGGCTTCGTCGTCGGGCTCACCTCGGTCGGCAGCGGCACGTTCTTCGGGCTCGTGATGCTGCTCGTCTTCCCGCTCACCGCCTCGAAGGTCGTCGGCACGGACATCTTCCATGCCGCAGCGCTTCTCTGGGTCGCCGGCGCGGGACACCTGGTCGCGGGCAACGTCGACCTGGCCGCCACCGGTTCGCTCCTCGTCGGCTCGATCCCGGGCGTCCTCCTTGGCAGCAACGTCTCCGTCAAGCTCCCGGACCGGGCGCTCCGACTAGGTCTTGCGGCGACCCTCACGCTCGCAGGCCTGAAGCTCGTCGAGGCGCCCGGCGCGGAGGTCGTGATCCTCGTCGTGCTCGGTGTCGCGGCGTTGCTCCTGGTCGGCGCGGCCGTTCGGCGAGCCGTGCGGCGACCGCCCGCTCCTGCTCGCTCCTAGGCGCGAGCGGTCGGGCAGGAAGGGCCGAATAGAATCAGCCGCCTGTGGCCCGCCTCGCCTCGACCGTGCTCGTGGTCGCGCTGCTCGCGGCCACCGCGACGGCATTCACGCTTACCCAGGGGCTGAAGCTCGAGCAGAGCCCGATCTTCGGGACGGATGTGGACAAGGTCTTCTCGCCGATCTGCGGCTGCGAGAGCGATCGGGCGAAGATCTCCTTCCGGCTTCGGGAGGCGGACCGCGTCGACGTCGCGCTGATCGACTCGGACGGCGAAATCGTCGCTACGCCGGTCGAGGGCGAGCGGTTCGACCGAGGCCGCGTCGTCGTTCGCTGGGACGGGCTCGGCGCCGATGGACAGCCGCTGCCCGAGGGGGAGTATCGGCCCCGCGTGCGGTTGCGGGAGGAGCGGCGGACGACGGTGCTGCCGAATCCGATCGAGATCGACCTGACCGCGCCGAGAATCGTGGGCACGGGGGTGATGCCGCGCATCATCTCGCCGGATGGGGACCGGCGCGCCGATCGGCTGACTGTGACCTACTTGCTGAGCGAGCCCGCGCGCGCTCTGCTCATCGTCGGCGGGACGAAGCGGGTCGAGACTCGTTTTCCCCGCGAGCGCGACACGCTCGCGTGGTTCGGGCGCGTGGACGGACGTTCGGTGCGTCCGGGCGCATACCCCCTCCAGTTGCGCGCCCGCGATCCTGCGGGGAATCTCGGTGACGCCGTCCAGCTCGCGCCCGTGACGGTGCGCTACGTGTCCCTCGGCCGCGAGCGAATCGTGGCCACGGGCGGAACGCGGTTCGCGATCAGGGTCTCCTCGGATGCCCGGCGGATTCGGTGGACACTAGGACGTCGGAGCGGATTCGCCCGACCGGGAACGCTGCGGCTGCGAGTGCCACGCCAGAAGGGCCGGTACACGTTGCGCGTCTCGGCGAATGGGCACTCCGCGAGCGCCGCGGTTTTCGTCCGAGAGCCGTTGCGATGAGCGAGCTCGCGCGTCTCGCCGGGCCGCTGGGCTGTCTCGGGCTGGCGCTTCTCCTCGTCGCGCCCCGGCGCGAGCTCCGGCTCGCAGGCCTCGTGGCTTGGGCCATCGGCGCCGCGGGGCTCGCCGCCTACCTCGCTCCCGAGGGCCGGGCTCCACTTCTGCTCGCGGCCGCGGCGATCGGCCTCGGCACGGCCGCTGCGGGGGCCGCGTTGCTCCTCCGTCGCCCGTGGGTGCTCCCACTCGCTGCCCTCGCCTGCGTCCCGATCCGGATCCCGCTCGAGCTCGGCGGCGAGGAGGCGAGCCTGCTCCTGCCGCTCTATGCGGTCGTTGCCGCGGTCGCCCTTGCGCTCGCCTGGGAGCTCGTTCGCGGCGGGCGCCGCTCGCGCGAGCTCGGGCCTCTGGCGATTCCGCTGGCGGCCTTCGTCGCCTGGACGGGGCTGTCGCTCCTCTGGACTGGCGATCTTCGGGAAGGTGCGATCTTCCTCCTCGCGTTCATCCTTCCCTTCGGATTGCTCGCGATCGGCTTCGCGCGACTGCCGTGGAGCCGAACCGGCCTGCTCGCCCTGTACGGCGGCCTGCTCGCGACGGCGCTTGCGTACGCGGGGATCGGGCTCTTCCAGTGGGCGACGCGCGACGTGTTCTGGAACCCGACCGTGATCGTGGGAAACGCCTACGCGCCGTTCTATCGGGTCAACTCGGTCTTCTACGACCCGTCGATCTACGGGCGCTATCTGGTGGTCGCGATCCTGGCGACGCTCGGGTTCGTTCTGCTCGGACTGCGCGGACGGCTGCTCGCGGGTGCGTTCGGCGCGGTCGCGGCGATCTGGACGGGGCTCCTCTTCTCGTTCTCGCAATCGAGCTTCGCGGCGCTCGTCGCGGGCGTGCTCGCCGCTGCGACCGTCGTGTGGCGCTGGCGCGCGGCTGCGACGGCGGGCCTCGTCGCGGCCGTCCTCCTCACCGTCGGCTTCGCGACGCCGCAGGTGCGGACGAAGCTCCTGCAGGAGTCGCGCGCCGGGCTCAACAACGCGACGAGCGGACGCGCGAACCTCGTCACGAACGGGATCAGGATCGCCGCCGATCATCCGCTGGCCGGCGTTGGCGTCGGCAGCTTCAAGCGGGCGTACGCGGATCGCACGGGGTTGACGGGTCGCGAGCCGCGAAAGGCGGCCTCGCATTCGACGCCCGTGACAGTCGCTGCCGAGACTGGGATCCCCGGCCTCGTCCTGCTCGGCTGGCTCGGCGCGGCGGCGCTCGGCGCGGCGCTCCTCGGTGCGCACCGGAACGATGCGGGTCGCGCTGCGCTCGCCGTGGGGCTTACGCTGGGCGCGATCGCCGTGCACAGCTTCTTCTACAACGCGCTCTTCGAGGATCCGATGACCTGGGGCCTGCTCGGCCTCGCCGCGCTGACGCTCGCGCGCCGGAGGGAGGAAAGCGCTTGATCGACGGCTGGAAGCGCGTGCTCGTGCTCGCGCCGCACACAGACGACGGCGAGTTCGGCTGCGGCGGCACGATGGCGCGACTCGTCGAGGCCGGCGCCGAGGTGCACTACGTCGCCTTATCGATCGCGACTCGCTCGCTCCCGGACGGCTTCGAGCCGGACACGCTCGCGCGCGAGGTGCGGGAAGCTACGACCGAGCTCGGGCTCCCCGAAACCCAGCTCCACGTCCACGACTTCGACGTCCGCACGTTTCCCGACCGGCGACAGGACATCCTCGAGCTGCTGGTCGGCCTCTGGGAGGAGTTGCGGCCCGACGCCGTCTTCCAGCCCTCGCACCACGACGTTCACCAGGATCACCAGACGATCGCGCAGGAGGGTTTACGTGCCTTCAAGCGGACGACGGTGCTCGGCTACGAGATCCCCTGGAACAACTTCGACTTCTCCTACGGCGCCTATCTCGCCCTCGACAAGGCCCACGTCGAGCGGAAGGTGGCGGCGCTGGCCCGCTACGCCTCGCAGCAGCATCGTCGCTACGCGAACGCGGAGTACGTCTGGAACCTGGCGCGCGTGCACGGGATCAACGTGAACCGCGAATATGCCGAGGTGTTTCAGGTCTACCGGATCGTCGCCTGAGGAGAGCGGCCATTCTCAGCCTTTTCTCAAGTAGACCGGCTTAGATAATCCCTGCAAATCAGCGTATTTTGAGCCTCCGCCCGAAATGAGGCCAGGATCTCAGGTAGCCACCCGACCGCTCTTGTTCTCAGGTAGTGGAGGGTATGAATGGCTTGGTTGAGCATCGGAGTTCGCCGTGGAGCGCTCCGGAGTCGTCGACGAATGGTCGGCACGCGGTTAGACATGAGGAGCCGTAGCCTCGAGGGCTGCGGCGTCCGGTCGTCGCTTGAGAGTGGTCGCCGCCTACGCATCTGTCGTGGGTTGCCGGGGTGTGACCCAGTAGAGCCACATACGGAGGTCACCGACCATGCATGAGTCTACGACGGTGGGTGTGGGGCTGGACGTTCACGCGCGCTCGGTACGGCTGGGGGCGGCTCGCGCGGACGACGAGCTGCTCGAGGAGCGGACGCTGCCCTATGACGAGGAGGCGGTCGAGCGTGCGCTTCGCCGTTGGCCGCTGGTGCGTTGCCGCTACGAGGCGGCCCGACCGGGTTCGGCCTGCAACGTCATCAAGACCGACACCTACGTCGGCGACGACGACCAAATGGCCTTGACGCTGACGGCGACGGGATCGGATGCGAGAGCTGAGTCGCTTTCGCGAGAGCCCGGCGACGGTGCCGTAGACCCAGCGGGTGAGCAGAATGAGCCGAACGGCTCATGGTTGAAACGAGGAAACCCGAGTAGGCTCGGCCTCTGCGGCGCGGAATCATCTGCGCTCGGACAACCGTCGGGAGAGAAATGACTTTCAAGAGGGCGCTGCTTTGCCTGCTGGCGCTGGCCGCAGTTTTCGCCGCGGTGGCAAGTGGTGCGGCTGATCGCACAACCGGGACGATCACGCTTCGTGGCAATGCGAGCCAGAACACGCGTCCCTTTACCCTGACCGTTGACTCGAACGTCAGCTGGCGCTGCGGCGGCTGCGCAGGCGCCAACTTCGTCTTCTCGACCCGACAGAACATCCCGGTCAATTCGCTCGGGCCGATAAGCGGCAAGAGCTTTCTTCCGAAGGGCCGTTACACGGGAGTCAGCGTGATTGGCTCCGGGGCCTGGACGATCACGATGGCACCGGCGCCGAAACGTCCCGTGCGGGCGAGCTACGTGCTCACCGGCACCGGCGGGCAGAACGTCGCGCCCTTTGTCCTTACACACGACTCAGTTGTCATCTGGTCGTGCGCGGGCTGCCGAGGCTCGAACTTCGTGCTCTCGACGAGCCAAGACATCCCCGTCAATGCCCTCGGGCCGGTCAAGGGCAAGAGCTTCCTGGAGCGTGGCCGCTACACCGGCATCAGCGTGACGGCAACCGGCCCCTGGACGATCATCCTCAAGTAGGGAGAGTCATGAGCGAGCAGCTAGCTCCGGTGGCCCCGGACATGAAACGCACGGTCACAACCGCCCGCGTGGCTCGCATTTCCTGCTGCGGGTGGTCTGGTATCTGCTTGTCGGCTGGTGGCTGACCGGCATTTCCTTGACGATCGCCTACATCGCCGGGCTGACGATTATCGGGCTCCCGCTCGCCTTCTGGGTCTTCGATCGCACGGGCACGATCCTGACGCTCCGCCCCCGACCATAAGTGATGACCGAGCGATTCGCCTCGGATCGTGATTCGCAGTTCTGAGAAGAAAGCAGAAGCAGGCTCGGCTCGCTCGGATCAGGGCGGAGCCGCCAGCGACCGCTCCCACGCGCATGTGTCTCGGGCGGTGGAACGAGAAAGCAGTCACGGTCCGAGGTGCCGTCCCTTGCCCGACGGTGTAGCCCACGAGCTTTCCGGCCGCTCCGGCTAGACGCCCGAGCGCCAGCGCGGGCAGAATCCGAGGAATACCTCTGCCGCTCGTTGCCGCGAACGGCCCGAAGTACTGGCGAGACCTCGGTCAGAATGCCCGGCACCGCGAGGCTGGCCCAGATCAGCCGGCGCACAAGGCCCCAGCGTTCTCGGCGTGCCCGTTCGCCGCCGTACGCGCGGCCCCCTGGTAGCGAAGCCGCAGCCACGAGGAGATGCGCGAGAATTCAGGTGCAGCAGCCGAGCGTGCGTTTCGAGGTAGAGGGTCGTATCCCGCTCCCGCAGGAGTATTCGTCCTTCATCCCGTACAGCGAGATCACGACCACGTTCGCATCGGGCGGAAGCAGGTCGAGGGTCGCGCCGATCTCCCGGTCGGTCGCCTCGTAGAGATCGCGGATGGCATGCGCGAGCTCGGCGTCTTCTCGCGCGAGGTCTCCGCTCCGAGCCTCGGCCCGGTAGTCCCAGAAACGGTGCGATGCCTTGTGCCCCTCATAGAAACCGAGGACGACGAGGTCGAAATCCCTCGCTGCGAGGAACTGCCGATAGAGCGCGCCACGGCGCCGGGCCGCTCGAGGAGCCGCTCGAAGATGGCGCGATCCTCGGCGAGGCTGCACCCCGGGTCGAACTCCGAGATGTTGGCGCTCGAGCCGAAGATCCGGCGTGCCTCAGCGAGCCTCCTTTGGGTGCGCTTGCGGGCGAGAGCCGCCATATCAGGCTGGTGCGTCGCCCAGTCGACAGTGGACGCCCTCCAGGCCGGGCGCTGGGAGGATCTCGGGAGCGTTGAGGACGGCCACGCGCCGGCCGCTGCCACGGAGCTCGACCCAGGAGGGCTGCGCGTTCGCCTCGCGTAGCGTGACGTTCTCGAGGAGTATTCCCGGGGCTTCAGCTGCCGGTAGGCGTAGTACCCGTGAACGCTCCGCGAGACGCCGCTGAAGGTCTTGACCCAGCTCCCGTGCTCACACGCGTGCTCGGGGCCGGTCGTGCGGCCGTAACAGCCGGATGCCCGGAGCCGGCGAGCGTCGGCAGGCGGCCTTCGTCGATCCAGCCCTCGATCAGATCCTTGTCGCCTGCGTCGATCGCGATCACGACGAGCGGCGTTCGCGCCCTAGACGCCATGGACTTCGCTTGGATGATTGATCGACCTCTTCGGTTGATCCGCATCAGGGTGGCCGGGAGGCCAGGCGCGATTCTAGCCCGAGCCTCGATCGCCGGTCTCCGAGCGGTTGCCTCCGGCCTACCGAGACGCGGCGACGATGTACGTGAACCGGTAGCGCAGGGCCAGGCGCGCGAGCGGGCCTGAACGCTCCAGTTTCCGAAGGACCCAAGCCGCTGCTCGCGGCAGCTTCACCCGTTGCGGGGCGAAGAGTGGGTGCGCGTCGATTCTCGCGAAGCCGGCGGCGCGGAGCTCCTCGCGGATCGTCTCGAGCGGGTACTGGCGCGGGTTCAGGTCGAAGACGAGCTTGCCGGTCGTGTAGCCGGCCACGTGGCGGAAGAATGCGGCCCTGTCGCGGGAGTAGTAGATCGCGCGGAAGCAGAGGGTCGCCGTCACCGGCTCCGGGGGAACGTGGTCGTTGAGGTCGCCGACCTCCGCCTCGACCCCGTGCGCGCGTGCTTGCTCGACCATCGCCGGCTCGGAGTCGAGGCCGCGATAGCCGACCCCGTAGGGTGCGAGGAACTCGGCGAGCCGGCCGTCGGCGCAGGCGAGGTCGAGGACGGTGTCGCCGGGTTCGAGCCTGCGACCGACCGAGACGACGAGCTCTGCGCGGCGGGAGAAGTACGCCTCGACATCGGCGTACTGGTCGTCGTCGCTCCAGCGCTTCACAGCGCCCGCAGCCGTTCCGGATGCTTGCGCACGAAGCGCAGCATCCCCCGCAGGTGCCAGAGCGTGTGCCGGGAGAGGAAGCGCTTGTCGATCACCGCCGCATAGTCGTGGGTGACGACCGCCGACGGGACGAGCCAGCGCTCCCAGCCCGCCTGCGCTGCGCGATAGGCGACGTCGATGTCCTCGACGTAGTGGCGGTAGCCGGGGTCCCAGCCGTCGAGCTCCTCGAGCATCGTCCGCCTCATCACGAGGCACGCTCCCCCGAGGAGCCAGTCGCCTTGCACCGGCGCTGCCGGCCTCGTCCCGTAGTGGGAGGTCTGATGCTCGAAGGGGTGGCGGATGAGCCGCAGCGGCGTCCGGCGCCAGAGGGTGCCGAGCAGGGTCGGGAAGCGGCGCAGGCTCGGCTGCCAGCGGCCGTCGGGCCAGAAGACGAGCGGCCCGACGAGGCCGGTGCGCGGGTGGGCATCGGCGAAGGCGACGAGCTCTGCGATCGCGCCCGGCTCCGGGACGGCATCGGGGTTCGCGAGGAGGACGTACTCGCCGCTCGTCGCTTGGGTACCCAGGTTGACGTTGGCGGCGAACGAAAGCGGCCGCGTGTTCGCGATCACCCGGGTGTCCGCCGGAACTCCGTTGGCGCTGCCGGGCAGGTTCGCGATCACGAGCAGCTCGTCCACCTGGGGCCGGAGCGCCGGGAGAGAACGGGCGAGCTCGGCCGCGTGGCCGTGCGAGACGACGACCGCCGAGACCTTCATCCGAGCACCTCGCCGTAGACCTCGAGCGTGCGACGCGCCGTTGTCTGCCAGGAGAAGAGGCTTGCACGCGCGATTCCTGCGGCGCTTCGCTCCTCGCGCTCGGCGAGCGCCTGCCGGATCGCGTCGGTGAGACCGACTTCGGGGGCGTAGATCGCCGCGTCGCCGCCCACCTCGCGCAACGCAGGCTCGTCGATGGTGACGACGGGCGTCCCGCAGGCCATCGCCTCCAGCACCGGCAGGCCGAAGCCCTCGTAGCGCGAGGTCTGGAGGAGGCACGCGGCGCCGCGGTAGAGGTCGACGAGCTCGGCCTGAGGCACGTAGCCGGTCACGCGGGCGCCGCGGCGCTCCAGCTCGCGGCTGAGCTCGAAGTCTTTGGGTGGGCCGGCGACGACGAGCGGCAGGCCAGCGCTCTCGGCGGCGCAGAGTGCGGCGAGCGGGTTCTTGCGCTCCTGGACGGCGCCGACGAGGAGCGCGTAGTCGTGCGAACCGGGTCCGGGCGTGAAGGCCGGATCGACGGCGTTCGGCGTCACCACGATCCGCTCGTCCGGGATTCCGTAGAGCTCGACGAGGTCGCCGCGGCTTCGCTCCGAGACCGTCAACACGCGGAGGGCTCGCCTTGCAGCGCGCGGCACCACCGTCTTGAAGACGAGCCGATCCTTTCGCCCCATCAGCGACGGCTCACGCTCGAAGGAGAGGTCGTGGATCGTGACGACCGCCGGGCAGGGCAGCCGGAGCGGCAGCACGTATTGGAAGTGGCCGAGGGCGGCGCCGAGGCGGCGGAGGAGGCGCGGCAGCGTCACGGTCATGCGGAGCTCCTGCGACGAGCTCGAGAGCTCGACCGCCTCGATCCCGGCCGGCACGAGCTCGGGGTGCCGCGTGATCGCCGCGAGCCGCAGCCCCGCCCGCGGGGCGAGCGGCGCGAGTGCCCGCAGCAGGTTCAGCACGTAGGTCTCGTCGCCGGTTCGGTGGCGGCCGAGCACGTCGGCGTCGATCGCGACAAGCTTCACGCGATCTCCTCCCACGCGGCGACGGTGGCGTCAGCGACGCCGCCCCAGGTTTAGGCGCGAGCCCGGGCCAGCCCGAGCTCGCGCAACTCGGCTCGCCGTGCGATCGCCTCGCGCAGGCCGGCGGCGATCGCATCGGGGTCGAGAGGATCGATGAGCACGGCGGCGTCGCCGGCGACCTCCGCGGTGGCGCCGTCGCGGCTTGTGACTACGGGCGTGCCACATGCCATCGCCTCGAGCACCGGGATCCCGAAGCCCTCGTAGAGCGAGGGGAAGGCGAGGCAGTGCGCGCCACGGTAGAGGCGGGCCAGCTCCTCGTCGTCGACCGAGCCGCGCCAGCTCGCGCTCGAGACGTCGCCCCACCCCCTCGCTCCGACGACACGGAGCTCCAGCCCGGCGATCCGGACAGCCTCCTCGATCCGCCGGAGGTTCTTGCGCGGCTCGAGCGTGCCCACCGCCAGCACGTAGTGGCCGTCCGCCGCCGGACCGTCGGGCGTGAAACAGGCGTCGATCGCATTGCCGATCACGCGCACGTGCTCCTCGGGCACGCCGAGCAGCTCGATTGTCTCCCGCTTCGTGAACTCGGAGACGGCGAGGACAAGTGAGGCGGCTCGTGCGACCGGCGCGATCGCGAGGCGGCCGCTCGTGCGGTGCCAGCGCGGGAAGAGCTCGGGGTGGCGAACGAGCGCGAGGTCGTGGATCGTGACCGTGAACGGCGCCGGCGAGCGCAGCGGGCCGCGAAAGGTCGTGCAGTGGAGGACGTCGAGGCCGCGGGAGGCGAGCGGGAGGCCGCCGAAGTACCAGGCCGTGTCGCGGAAGACGGAGGCGAGCCGGCCGCGGCCGCCGAAGGCGAGTGGTTTCACGTCGATCTCGTCGCGACCTTCCAGCGCGCCGAGCAGGCCCTTGACGTGACGCGCCGTGCCGGCCGCGGTCTGGCGCAGCGGCGAGATATCGACGCCCACCCTCAGGTCGCCGTCTCCTCGTAGGCGGCGAGGAAGGTCTCGCCGACGGAGCGCCACGAGAAGGTCGCCGCGTGCGTGAGCCCCTTCTCGATCAGCTCGTCGCGCCGGTCCAATGCCTCCTCGATCGCGGCGGCGATCGCGGCTGGGTCTTCGGGATCGGCGCGCACGGCCGCATCGCTCGCGGCTTCGTCCATCGACGGGTGCGACGAGGCGACCACCGGGACGCCGCACGCCATCGCCTCGACGATCGGCATCCCGAAGCCCTCGAAGCGCGACGGGTAGACCGCGACCGCCGCGCCGCGGTAGAGCCGCGCCAGCTCCTCGTCGGAGACGAAGCCGAGGCGGACGACGTCCGGACCGGCGAGCACAGGCTGCTCGCCCCACCCCGAGCCGCCAACGGCCGCGAGCAGGAGCGCGCCGCCGAGGAGGCGATGCGACTGCGCGAGCGTGCCCAGGTTCTTGCGCGGCTCGAGCGTCGCCACGGTCAGCACGTACGGCCGGCCGAGATCCGAGCGCTCGCCGTCCGGTCGGAACTCCGGCTTCAGCCCCGGCCGGGCGACGCGCACGCGCTCGCGCGGGACGCCGAGGCGCTCGACCACGTCGGCGCCCGTGTACTCGGAGTTGACGAAGACGAGGTCGCACGTGCGGGTGGTGTCGGCGTACTTGGCGTTGTGCATCGACTGCGTCTTCGCAGTCGTCCATTCGGGGAAGCGCAGCGGCACGAGGTCGTGGATCGTCGTCGCGCGCACGCCGCTCGCCTGAGGGGGGTACATCCAGTCGGAGTAGTGGAAGACATCGAAGGCGCCGACGACGTGCTCGAGCGGCGGCCGGCCGACCCGGCTCCAGGCATCGCGCCAGCGCTGCGAGAACGGCAGGCGCACGAGCTCGAGCTCGACGTCGAGCCCGGCGAGCGCGCGCGGGATCGCCTTCCAGCCTGCCGGGCTCGTCGGCGCGAAGGCCACGATCTCGTGGCGGCCGGCCGCCGCCTCCACGAGCCCGCCGAGGGAGCCGCGGATGTAATTGCCGACGCCGGTCAGCGGGTGCGAGAGCGGGCTGACGTCGAAGACGATCCTCACGGCGAGCTGTACTCGAAGGCGCGGAAGTGGACGCCGAGCTCGCGGGTGTCGCCGCCGCCGGGCACGGCTGTTGGCGAGATCGTGAAGCGGACGGTGCAGACGCCGTTCTGGGGCACGAGCGGGGCGGCCAGCCGGGCCGATTCGCTCGGGTCGAGCTGGATTGCGACGCGGCGCCCCGCGCTCGTTGCCTCGATCACCTGCGGCTCGTCGAAGAGGCCCGGGTCACTGTCGATCGTCACCCTCACCAGCCCACCCGCGCAACGCACGCGCCGGTAGCTGACCTCCGCCCCCGACCACTGGTCGTTGTAGACGCCGGTGACGCTCGTCGTCGAGATCAGCGGCCCGTCCGTCCGGTAGAGCGTCAGCCCGAGCCGCTCGTCGCGTGCGAGCGGCTCGCCGGCGAGCGCGACGGAGCCGTCCGTCAACGCGTACTCGGCGGTCGCGACCGCCCTGTCCTTTCGGCGCACCTCGCCCGTCCTCTCGTCCACGGTGACCGCCGTCTCCGGAAAGCCGCCCGGCATCGGGCCGCTCAGCGTGTAGACCGGCCCGACGCTGCGGCTGAAGAGCTCGTTCTGATGGACGGTGAAGCGGTGCGTCCGCCCCGTCCAAAGCACGGCGACCCGGGCGCCGTCCGGCACGCTCCGGTCGATCCAGTCGCGCTGCGGAACCCGAATCCCCTCGAAGAGCGCGTCCGCGGCCGCGCGCTCCATCCCGTGCGGACCGGCGTGGATCGGCTGGATGGCGAGCGTGAAGTAGCCGAGGACGAGGGCCGGCAGGACGAGCGTGTAACGGCGCGGCACGAGCAGGAAGAGCGCGCCGGCGGCCACCCCTGCGACGAGCACGACATCGTCGAGCCGCGGCAGCGTGACCGAGTCCTGCACGTTCCAGAGCGGGACGATCATCAGCGTGTCCGAGCGGACCTTCAGCTGGAGGAAGCGCTCGTAGGGGATCAGCGCGGGCAGCGCGCCGGTGACCAGGGCGGCGACCACGGCTGGAACGGTGGGGCGGGGCGCGCCGCGATCGATCCAGACTAGGAGCGCGATCAGCAGCAGCGGCGCGAGCACGAACATGTTCCGCTCCTCGATCGCGCCCGCGAAGCGGGAGGCGAAGGCGGCGACGACGAGCAGCGTCCAGGCCGCGAGTGCGATGGTCGCGACGACGAACTCCTGCGCCCCTGCATCGAGCGAGCGCGCGCGGGCTGCGAGGAGGACGAAAGCCGCGACGGGAAAGACGCCGACGTACAGGTCGAGCTCCGCAACGTGCCAGAAGAGGAACTTCAGCACCTCGCCTACGTCATAGCCGCCCTCACCGACGACGGCGTAGGCGCCGAAGAGGTCGTTCAGGGAGGCGCCGCGGACGAGCTGGGTGGCGAGGACGAGGCCGGCGCCACCCGCGACGACGAGGTAGAGCGGCAGGAACGGCCGCAGCGGCCGCCGCGTGACCGCGCGGAGGAGGAGGGGCGCGGTCAGCGCAGCCAGGACGATCGCCAGCGCCTGCACGCGCACGAGCACGGCCACGCCGCACGCCGCCAGCAGGACGGCCTGCCGCGCCGGGCTCGGCGTCTCGAGCGCGCGCATCAGTGCCCACGCGGCGAGGAGAAAGGCTGGATAGAACGCGTTCTCGGACATCAGCGTCCCGGTGTAGGCGAGCGACGGGAGCGCCACGGCGAGCAGCGCTGCGACGAGCGACAGCCCCGTCGGGAGCACCCGGCGCGCGAGCAGGAAGGCCGGAATCGCGGCGAGCGACATCACGACCGAATTGATCGCTCTGGCAGCCGCATAGGCGTCCGGAAGCGAGTCGAAGAGCAGGTACGCCGGCGCCAGCAGGAGCGGATAGAGGACGCTGACGATCCCGTACGGCTCGCCGCGAACCTCGATCCCCTCGCCGGCCGCGAGGCTGCGCGCGTTCTCCTGGTACTGGAGCTCGTCCGTGAAGATGAACGGCGCCGGCATCCGGCTCCCGAGCCAGGCGCGAAGGGCGATCGAGCCGACGACGATGCCCGCGAGCCACGCCCACGCCGGGACGCGGCCCAACCTATCGACCAAGCTCGACCTCGGCGAGGCGTCGCGCGAGCTCGCTGGCTTCCGGCGACCCGGGCTCGATTCCGACCTCTGCGGCCGCCCCGGCGACGTCACCGAGCACCGCGTTCGCCACGGCCTCGCCGCCCGCCGCCTGCTCGAGGGCGGAGGAGTAGAGCTCGGCGACGCGCTCGAGATCGTGCTCGCGCCGGGCGAGCTCGAGCGCCGCTTCGGACATCGCCGCACGCACGGAATCGTCGGCCGCGAGCAGCTCGAGCGCGGCGTGCAGCGTCTCGGCCTCGCCGGCGCCCACCGGAATCTTCAGCGCCACCTCGTCCGGCAGCTCCGAGAACCAGCCGACGTCGCTCACGACGACCGGCTTGCCGAGCGAGAGCTGCCGGATCACGCTGCCGGAGGTCTCACCCATCGTCGGTGCGCGCAGGTTGACGCAGACGTCGCAGGCGGCCATCAGCGACCACAGCCGCGCCTCGTCGACGTAGTCCTCGCGGACGATCCCCTCGCTCGAGAGTCCGAGCCGCTGGAGCCGCCGGTCGAGGTCGAAGCCGGGCGAAACCGCGCCGACGAGCAGGAGCCGCGCGTCGGGCCGGTCGCGGCGCAGCTGGGCAAACGCCTCCAGGAGCTGCGGGATCCGCTTGCTCGAATTCAGGTTTCCGAACGAGCCGACGAGCGGCGAGCCCTCGTGTCGCTCCGGCGCGAGCTTCGGAACCGGCCAGGCCGGATGCGGGACGCGCCAGAGCGGCCCCTCGAACCCTGCGTCGCGGGCGCGATCCTCGACGTGGCGGGAGTGGACGATCAACCCCGTCGCGAGCCCGAGCACCTCGCCGGCCAGGTGGAACTCCTGCGGCCGGCTCTCCCAGAGCGGCGGGATCCTCTTGTCGAGGACGCCGTGGCCGAGCAGTCGGCCGACGACCCCGCCCTCGCGCTCCATCGCGTCGAGATAGCCGTGACCGTCGCGCCGCCCGATCGTCAGCCCGGCGACGAGGTGGTGGAGAACGAAGTCGTGGAGCACGACCACGCCCGGCCGCCGCCGCAGCGCATCCACGATCCAACCGTGCGCATCCGGGTTGTTGCCGACGTGGTAGAGCGAGAGATCAATGCCGCGAGGAGGGCGCGTGCGGCCGCGCTTGACGACCTGGACGTCGAGCCGCCGCCGCAGAGCCGGCAGAAGCAGGGCGGAGTAGTCGGCGATGCCCGAGCGCTCCGGCGGCATCGGGCTGTAATGGGCGACTCTCACGAGAGCAGGCGGTCGATGCAGCCGTCCCAGGTGACGCGGGCCGCGAGCTCGTGCCCCGCAGAGCCGAACGCCTCGGCGTCGGCGCGGTGCTCCCGCAGCCACCCTGCGGCCTCGGCGAGAGCGGGCGCCTCCGGCGCGGCGACGAGCCCGGTGCGGCGATCGGTCACGACCTCGAGCGGGCCGCCGGCATCCGTCGTCGTCAGGACCGGCTTGCGCGAGAGAAAGGCCTCGAACGGCACCATCCCGAAGTCCTCGTCGACAGGCGCGTAGTAGACGGCAAGGCAGCGAGCGTAGAGCGACGCGAGCTCCGCTTCGTCGGCGAGCCCGGCGAACTTGACCCGCCCGTTCAGCCCGCGCTCGCGCGCCAACCCCTCCAGCCGGCCGCGGTCGGGGCCCTCGCCGGTGATCACGACGCGCATGCCCGGATCGAGCGCGGCGGCTTCGATGAGGAGGTCGATGCGCTTCGCGCGGTCGAGCCGGTTCACGGAGAGGACGAAGTCGCCGTACTCCTCGCAGCGGTACGGAAGCGCTTGCGGCGGGTGCGGCATCACCTCGGCGACGAGGCCGGTCGAACGCTCGATCCGCTCGGCGACGTTTCGGGAGGTCGAGAAGAGCCGCTTCGCCTCGCCGAGCGCCACGCGGTCCAGCGTTTGGACCGAGCGCCGCAACGCCCGGTCCTCCGGTTCTTCGCCGAACTGACCGAGTTCGGTTCGGTCGAGCTCGTAGGCCTGGCGGAACTGGTGCAGCACCCAGACGCGCTTGTTCGGATGCCGGACGCAGTAGGAGGGGAACTTCGTCGCGACGACGAGGTCGATCGGCATCCCGTCTGACTCCTCGAGATCGGCGAGGCGCCAGAGGAACGCCTGGCTCAGCACCTTCGTGTCGGGGTACCACTTGAAGGGAATCGTGACGAGAGCGGTCTCGTGCCCGCGGACGCGGAGCTCCTCGACGAGCTTGTCCGTGAAGATCTCGGCGCCGCCCCGCACGAACGGGACGTGCGGCGCGCAAACAGCAATCTTCACGAGCGGTTCTTCAGCTCGGCCTCGAGGTCGGCCACGCGGGCCTCGAGGTCGTCGATCAGCCGCAGCGCGGCGGCGTTGAAGGAGCGCTGGTCGTAGGCGAGCGGCTCCACATACCAGCGCATCAGCTTGCGGAGCACCGCCTTTGCCGGATTCGCAAGCTTGCCGCTCAAGCCGGGGCGGAGCTGGAGCGGCCGGTCGGCGGACACGGGCCAGAGTCGTTCGGCGTCTCCGCGCGCGGCCAAGCGATCCTCGTCGCCTCCTCCACCGGTCTCGCCGGGTGCCGCCCCCGAGCGACGAACCTCCTCCTTGAGCTGCGCGAAGAGCGCTGCGACGTCAAGCTCTCCGTTCGACGAAATCCCTGCAGAGCGAGCGTTTTCCTCCAGGGACTCGGGCATCGGAGGATTGTACCGCGCTGTCGGGATGGGCCGGGTGGCGGGATAGGCTGGCTCGATGCGCGTCGGGATCAGCCTGCTGACGCTCGTTCCGGACGAGGTGGGCGGTGCGGAGACCGCGGCGCGCGGGCTTGCCGCCGGGCTCGCGGAGGTGGGGGCTCTCGACTACCAGGCATTTGTTCCGCCGGTCGCGCGCGGCGCGGGCGAGGGGCTGCCGGAAACGGTTGTCGCTGAGTATCGCGCCGCTCGAACGGCGCCGCAGCGCGCCGTTGCGATGGGGCTTGGCGCGCTGGCGCCGAGGCGCCTGCGCCGGCATTACGAGAGCCTCGACGCCGTCCACTACCCGCTCACGATCGCGCTACCGACGCTCGAGATCCCGAGCGTCGTCACCGTCCACGACCTCCAGCACCTCGACCTGCCGCACCTGTTCAGCCGCGCGGAGCGACTCTTCCGGGGACGAATGCACGAAGGCTCGGCACGACGGGCGGCTGCCGTCGTCGTGCCCAGCCAGTTCGTCCGCCGGGCTGTCGTCGAGCACCTAGGCCTCCCGCCCGAGCGGGTGCACTCGATTCCGTGGGGGATCGACCACGAGCTCTTCTCGCCCGGTGCCGGGCCGCGCGAGCGCTTCTTGCTCTATCCGGCCCGACCCTGGCCCCACAAGAATCACGAGCGGCTCTTCGAGGCATTCGCGCTCCTGCGGCAGGAGCGACCGGAACTCGAGCTCGTGCTGACGGGCGGCGGCCACGAGGGCCGACCGGTTCCGGCGGGCGTGACGGTCAAAGGGCACGTCTCAGCCGAGGAGCTCGTCTCGCTCTACCGGCGCGCGGCCTGCCTCGTCTTCCCGAGCCTCTACGAGGGGTTCGGCCAGCCGCCGCTCGAGGCGATGTCCTGCGGCTGTCCGGTCGCGTCGTCGAACGTCGCCGCGCTACCGGAGGCGTGCGGCGACGCCGCGGCGCTCTTCGACCCGACGAACGCCGACGACATCGCCGCGGTCGTCGCGGCGGCTCTGGAGAGCCCGGAACGGCTCGTCGCAGCCGGGGTCGAGCAGGCGGCGCAGTTCACCTGGGCGGAGACGGCTCGGCGGCACGAGGCGGTCTACCGCTCGCTCTAGCGTTCCTTCAGCGGCGACCCATCCTGCCGCGGCGGTAGTCGCGCCAGGCGCGGATCACCGTCCAGACGGCGGCGCCGCGCTTCGGATGGGCGAGCGCCTGGACGACGTGCGTTCCGACGATCACGGCCCGCCTCACACCCGTGTGGCCTCGTCCCAGGGGCGCGCGACGCTCGCAGACCGCGAGCGTGTTGCGGCAGTGGTAGTAGAGGCTCGTCGTCGAGGCGGCGCCGCCGGTCGAGGCCGAGACGCGGTGCCATGCCCGGGCAGAGGGGACGAAGACGACACGCAGCCCGGCAGCGCGGATCCGCAGGCACCAATCGACGTCCTCCACGTAGGCGAACAGCTCCTCGTCGAGCAGTCCGACGCGGTCGATCGCCGCGCGTGAGACGGCGAGGAGCGCGCCTGTTCCCCAGTCGACGTCCCGTTCCCGGTCGTAGCCGCCGCCGTCGCGCTTGCCCGCGCCGCGGACGCGACCGCTGTAGCCGAGCCGTGGCTCGAAGCTGCCGCCGGCGTACCAGAGGACGTCAGGCGGCTCGTCGATGTAGACCTTGCCGGCAAGCGCGCCGGCGTCCGGATGCCGTGAAGCCGCGGCGACGAGCGCGTCGATGACGTCGGGCGCCACGGTCGCGTCGTTGTTGACGAGCAAGATCCAATCGGCGCCCCGATCGAGCGCCCGCCGGATCCCTACGTTGTTGCCCGCCGCGTAGCCGAGGTTGACCTGCGCCCGAATCAGCTCGACATCCGGGTAGCGCTCCTCGATCGCCTCCGCTGAGCCGTCGCTCGAGCCGTTGTCGACGACGACGGTCTCGACACCGGCAAGCGATTCCAGGCACGCGAGGGTGTCGTCACGGCCGTTCCACGAGAGGACGACCGCCGTGACGCGCATCTACCGGCGGACGAAGTGCGCGATCGAGCCCGCGCCCGGCTGCCGCTGGAGCTCCGGGTCGGCGCCGACCTCGCCCATCAGCCGTACGACTCCGGGATAGTGATTGCCGTAACCCCGGGTGTCGACGGCGTCGTGGAAGAGAATGCTCCCGCCGGGCGCGACGAGCTCCCGCCAGCGCTCGTAGTCGGCGCGCGCCCCCTCGTAGCTGTGGTCGCCGTCGACGAAGACGAGCTCGCACGGTCGCGGCGGCGGCTCGGCGGTGCGCGAGTCGGCGACGAGCAGATGGGCGCGGTCGGCGAGGCCGAACCGCTCTAGCGTTGCGCGCAGATCGCCGTCGAGCTCCGGCCCGCTCAGATCGGCTCGCAGGGCGACGTGGAGGTCGTATGACCAGAGCTCCGCTCCCTCCGGCAGGGCGCTTGCGAGGAGCAGCGTGCTGCCACCCTTGAAGCGGCCGATCTCTGCGACCGGGGCGCCGGGCGAGACGTTTCGCGCCAGCCGGTAGAGGAGCGCCGCCTCGTCGAGCTGCAGCGAGGCGATCCCGTGGCTGAGCTGGTTCGACGAGAAGAGAAAGGCGAGATCCTCAAAGCCTTCGAGCCGCTCCGGCCAGCGCTCGACGGTGGAGTAGCGAGCGCGGCCCGGATCCTCGAGCACCGCGGCGTGGATCAGGTTCTTCCCGATGGGGCTCCGGCCGGCCCGTGCGACCGCGCGCTTGATCGTCTCCCGGAGCACGGCCGCGACTCTAGTCGAGCGCCCGCAGGTAGGCCCACGCCTCGTGGAGGCCGAGCGAGCGGGTTGCAAAGAGGAGCGCCGCGAAGACAGCCAGCCCGAGGATCGAGGCGAGAACCGCCCCGGCGACGAGCCCGGCCGCCCCGAAGGCGACGAGGGCAGGCCCGGCCGTCGCGACCGCCGCGAGTCCCAGGCCGAGGGACGCGTCTCCCAGCACCCGCGTCGAGAGGAGCGCGAGCAGCGCGACGAGGATGACGAGCGTCGTCAGCGTCAGCGCGATCACGGCCCCCTTGAGCTCCCAGAGCTCGATCGCGAGCCACGCCACGAGAACGTGCAGCGCGAGGGTGGCGATCGCGAGAGCCGGCAGCCTTCGCTCGCGCCCGGCCACGAAGAGGAGCGGGAACGCGATCGTGACTCCCACGGAGGCCGCCATCCAGAAACCGAGGAGCGCGATCAGCCGCCCCAGCTCGTCGCCGGTTCCGCCGCCGTACTCCGGGCCGAGCACGGCGCCGACGACGCGGTCGCCGACGAGCGCGAAGACCCCGGCCGCCGCCGCTACCGCCGCGAACGCGATCCAGGAGGTGCGGACGACGTGCTCCGCGGCGCGGCGATCGTCGAGCTCT
>JBPCJB010000165.1:0-10303 GCA_051005735.1 Gaiellaceae bacterium
CTGATCCACGAGCCCGACAGCAGCAGGATCGGCTACCAGAAGATCTGCAAGACCGAGGAGAAGCCGGTTCCGGACGACGAGATCGTCAAGGGATTCGAGTTCGAGAAGGACGAGTACGTCGTCCTCACCGACGAGGACTTCGAGGCTGCCGGGACCGAGGGAGTGAAGACGATCGAGATCTCCGATTTCGTCCCCTACGAGGAGATCGACCCGATCTACTTCGAGCGCACCTATTACCTAGGTCCCCAAAAAGGCGGCGAAAAGGTCTATGCGCTCCTGCGAAACGCGATGGAGAAGACCGGTCTCGCCGCGATCGCGAAGTACGTGATGCGCGACCGCCAGAGCCTCGGCTGCCTCCGCGTCCGGGAAGGGACGCTCACCCTCGAGAAGATGTTCTTCCACGACGAGCTGCGCCCGGTCGACGAGATCGCGCCCAAGGGCATCAGGATTGCGAAGGGCGAGCTCGAGATGGCGACGGCGCTGATCGAGCAGTTCACAGGCCCGTTCGAGCCCGAGCGCTACGAGGACACCTACCGCGAGGCGCTCTGCAAGGTGATCAAGGCTAAGCGGAAGGGCGAGACGATTACGGCGCCGGAGCCCGAGTCCGACGAGGAGCCGGCCGACCTGCTCGTGGCGCTAAAGGCATCCGTCGAGGCGGCGAAGCAGACGAAAGCCTCGACGAGCACGAAGCGCTCCACAGACGGCAAGTCTGGGGCGCGCAAGCCTGCGGCTCGCAAGCGCAAGCCGACGAGGCGCTAGAGGATCTCGACGAGCCGGAAGCGCTCGGCCACGAACTCCGTGTCGTCCGTGACGTCCCACTGCGGATCGCCGAGATAGCCCCTCACCTCGTCGGCGTAGGAGCGCCAGAAGCGGTCGTGCGCGGCGCGCCAGTCGGCGACCGACTGGAAGCCCTCGCCTTCGTCGCGGGCGAACTGAAGGTCGCAGTCGCCGACCCGGAGCACGCGCACCTCGGTCGTCTCGATCACCGCCACACCGCGATCCTCGTTGTCGAGCACCAGGGACCGCTCGCCGACCTCGGGGAGGTCGTCGCCCTCGCGCTCGTAGTCGACGAGCAGACCCGCGGTGGCGGTCTTCTCGCCGCATAGGACCGCCGCGACGAGCGCCGTCCGCAGCGGAGTTCCGGCGAATCCGAACTCGGCCGTACGCATCCGCAGAGCGTAGGCCCTACCCACCCGATGAGTTCTCGCTTGTCCAGGCGTCTACAGGGAGACTCGACAACAACCGACGACAACCGCAAAGGAGGTGAGTCGGAATGCAGAGGATCACCCCGAATCTGTGGTTCGACACCGAGGGGGAGCAGGCGGCCGAGTTCTACACGTCCGTGTTCCCGAACTCGAGGATCGTGGAGGTCGCGCGCTACGGCTCGGCCGGGCCGCGGCCCGAGGGAACGGTCATGACCGTGAGCTTCGAGCTGGACGGGCAGAGCTTCGTCACCCTGGACGGTGGCCCGGAGTTCACGTTCAGCGAGGCGATCTCGCTCGAGGTGAGCTGCGAGTCGCAGGACGAGGTCGACGAGTACTGGCGCAAGCTCTCGGAAGGCGGGAAAGAAGGCCCTTGCGGCTGGCTGAAGGACAGGTTCGGGGTCTCCTGGCAGATCGTCCCGACGGCCCTGCCGAAGTTGCTCGCCGATCCGGATCGGGAGAAGTCGCAACGCGTGATGCAGGCGATGCTGAAGATGGGGAAGATCGAGATCGACGAGCTGGAGCGCGCCGCGGCAGAGGCGTGAGCGGCTCGGCGTCGGGGCAGCCGCGTCGTTCTGCCAGAGCCCGAAGTCGTTCCCGTGCGGGTCGCGGCAGATCGCGAACCAGCCCATTCCCGGCACCGGCATCGGCTCGTCGGCCTCGCCGCCGAGCTTTTGCACTCGCGCCGCGCCGGCCTTGATCTCCTCGACGTCGAAGTAGACGCGGGCTCCCCGCTTGCCGGGCTCCATGTTGGTGATCGCCGCGCCGCTCTGGTCGTCGATCTGGGTCATGTGGTACTCGGACGGGCCCGGGTAGGACTCGAACTGCCAGCCGAAGAGCGAGCCCCAGAACTCGCGTGACTGCTCGGTGTCGTCCGCCGGGATCTCGAACTGAACGATCTTGCCGGGCATCGATACCTCCTCGTCTCGTTTCGGCGTCAGCATTCGTGCCACCGCCGTCAGTCGGTAGACCGGCCAGCATGGAGGATCTCATCGGTCGCATCAACGCGGTGCGCCCAGGCTCAGCTGCGCCGTCTCGAGGGGGACATCGAGCTGCGGGCAGTGGCGACGCCGTCGAGCTCGCCCCGGTCGGCGTGGGGGAGCCAGTCGTTTTGCGCGCGGCGTCGAGGGCCGGGGCAGGAGTTTGTTGTCCGTGCCCCACACGCCCCGGCGTGTCGGTGAAGCCGTGCACCAGACGCGCGGCGAGCCCGACCTTCGCGATGCGCTGGGGTGAAGATCGTCAGCGGCGAGTCGTCAACATCACCCTGGGAGCACCGTCCGCACGACGAGGTCGAGGATCATCCCCGCGATCGCGAGGACGATCGCGGCCAGGATCGCAGTCCAAAAGAACGCATCGATCGTGAGCCGATTCGTGAGCCCGTCCGTGATCTCGAGCAGCAAGGCGTTGACGACGACGGAGAAGAGGCCGAGCGTCAGCAGCTTGAGCGGAAACGTGAGGATGCGGAGAACCGTGCCGATGATCGCGTTGACGATTCCGAAGAGCGCCGAGACCCAGATGTAGCCCCACGCGCCGCCGGAGACGTCCATCCCCTCCAGGATCCGGGCGGTGACGGCGAACGCTGCGGCGAGCACCGCCCAGCGAATCAAGAGCTTGACCACGGTCGGAGGATACGCCCACGGCCGGTGCTGGATGCGGTGCCGCAGGGTCGAGGTTGGCATAACGACACGAGGCAGCCCTCTGACGGACTCGAACCGTCGACTCCCTACCATGGAGGATTCGAGCCACAGCGGCGGGTACGACGACGAGGGCCGACGCCGAGCGGAAGCGCGGTCCCCGCCATCCCCAGCCCGTTCCTCCCTGCCTCGTTCGTTATGCGCGGACTTGGGAACACATCATCGACGGACGGGTGATGATCCTCGCCGGCCCAAGATCTACGACGTTGGCGACGATGAGTAAGGCGACGGTCACGAAGGGCTTGTTGGTCCGCATGCTGGCGAAGCCTGGGAAAGAGGCGGATGTGGCGAGCTTCCTGGAGACTGGCCGGACGCTCGTCGGCGACGAGCCGGCGACGACCGCCTGGTTCGGTATTCGTTTCGACGAGTCGGAGTTCGTGATCTTCGATGTCTTCCCGGATGACGAGGGACGGCAGGCGCACCTGTCCGGCCCGGTCGGTCAGGCGCTGCAGGAGCAGGGGCCTGAGCTCCTCGCGCAGTCGCCGACGATCGAGCAGGTCGATGTCCTCTGGTCGAAGCTGCCCGGGTAGGAACGCTCTCGGGGACGTCCCCCCTCGGGGTGGACTCCCCGATGGGTTCGCCTCCAGAAACAGCCGCTAGCGGGAAGAACCCGCCGCCCGATGGCGGGGAGATGTCGTGAGGGTCAGTATCCGCTAGGTGGATGCTTCGCTGGACTGCGGCAGCTGCACTGTTCGTAGCGGTGGCGGAGGAGTTGCATTCCGGGAGGGCAGCGGAGCGTCTGCACGTGTCGCTGTCGCGCGCGATTCGTGAGCGTGAGCTTGGGCTGGTGCTCTTTGTGCAGACGACGCGGCCCGACCCTGAAGCATGAGATCCTCAAGCAAACACGCCAAGTAGCGTTGCTCGTACCTACCCTCCGATCGCGTCGAGCGGCGCGCGCACGACGCTTTCGACGACGATCTTCTGATCCCGAAATCGGTAGATCCCCACGGGCGCGGGCACGATGTCGCCGAAGCGGTCGAACGAGAAGGACCCGAGGATGCCGTTCTCTACCTTCGTCGCGAAGATTTCGTGGACGACCGACGCCCGGGTCCCGTCCGAGCGGCCGATCGCGTCGAGGAGAACCTCCGTTGCCTGGGCCGCCTCGGGAGCACCCAGCTGGCCACGTTCGACGAACGCCCGACCGAACTCGCGCAGAAACTGTCTGCCTGCGGGCGGCAGCGCCTCCGGCGGAATCCCCGGAACGGTCACGAACATCCCCTCTCCCGCGGCCCCGAGCTCACGTGCGACGTCGGCGACCGCAAAGGAGTCGGGAGCGAGGAGAGGGATCTCCGGCCCGAGCTCGGCGCGGAGATCCTCAACGAGCGTCTTCGCGTTTTCCTGCGTCAGACCAGCCATGAAGACGACATCGGGCCGCGCCGCCGCGACGTCGGCTGCGAGCTGCGTGTAGCTCTGTCTGAGTGGCCACTCGACCCGGAGCGCCTCCAGCCCGAGGCCCTTGGCCGCTCGGACGAACGGCAGGGTGAGGCCCCGTACGTAGACGTCCGCGAGATCCTGGTGCACCACGACGGCGCGGCGCGCTCCGAGACGTGCCACCAGATGCGCCGCAGCGATTCCTTGGGCCTGGTCGTGTGTGACGACGCGGGCGTAGCTGCGAACACCATCGGGATACAGTGCCGTACCCGAGGCTTCCCCTGGAATAGTTCGCGTCAGACCGACGAACGTGTTGGACGGGCTGATCATCGCGAGCGGTCCGGCCATCCTGCGGCTGACAATCGGGATCTGCTCGGATGCGCAGCCGGAGTTCCAGGGGCCGATGATCCCGACGACGTCCTTAGTCGCAACGTACGCGCGCGCATTCTGCCTGCAGAGGAGTGGGTCGTACGGCTCGTCGCCGATGGTGTCGTTGCACGACTGGTAGCCGACGCGATGATCTCCGGCGCGGAAGTCGTGCTGCCGGAAAACGAACTCGATGGCGTCGACCATGAGCCTCGTGGTCTGGGCGCCGATACCGCGGAGCGGAAAATCCGAGACGACGACGACATCCGGCTCGCCGTCACCCTCGTAGAGCAGCCTCGCGCACGAGGTCGCTGCGACCGGCTCAACGCCGTCGCTGCCGGCGCAGCCTGCGGCCAGCCCCGCCAGCAGGACCACAGTGACCGCAGCCGCCGCCTTCACGCAGCCATGATCCGACACCCGCTGGCTTGGGTCAACTCAGTCGACCGACACCCAGACGACTTGACCTTCCACAGCCACCCTGCGCGGCGTTCCCCCGACCCGGATCAGGGTAACGTCGCCCCGCCCCGGATCGAGGCGTGCGACGGTGCCGTCGGCGCCGGCCGCCCAGACCGCGCCGGCCCCGATGTCCAACCCCAACGGTCTGCTGCCGACGTCGTACGTCCTAGAGACTGCTTCCTCACTCGGATCGACACGCACAATTGTGCCCCCCTCGTCGTCGGCAAGCCAGACCGAGCCCAACCCGGTCGCAACGTCGACGTAGGCGCCGGCGACCCGGACGGTCGCTACCCGCCGCATCGTCGCGGCCGACAAGCGTTCGAGCTCGCGCCCGGCTATCCAGAGCGAGCCGAACCCGTACGCCATCGGGCCCCAGGCGGTGCTCGTACGGTGACGAAGTCGCGACGTCGATGGGTCGATGCGAGAGATAGCCTTCTGGCTTCCTGCCCAGACGGCATCGGGACCGGCGGCCAGCCAGCCGCCACCGAGATCCAGGTCGAAAGCAGTGGACGCGCCGGCGTTCGGGAGCGTCCAGCTCGACTCGACTAGATCGGTTTCGGGGTCGACCCGGAGAACGTGCCCCTCCACCGTTCCTACCCAGAGCGAACCGAATGCGGACAGGAGGTTGCGAGGTGTTCCGGCGATCGAGAAGGTCGACACGAGCGTGCGTGCTTGCGCGTCGATCCTCGAGATCGTGCCGGCGCCGTCGTTCGAGTTGAGCACCCACACCCACTCGTCCGATGCCGCGACCTCGGTCGGCGTGTTCCCGACCGGAATCGCTCGCACGAGCTCGCGCGAGGCTGGATCGACAACCCCGACGGAGTTCGCCGGCGCGACGAGCGTCTCGCTCGACTGCGTCAGCAGCAGCACCGTCGCGGCGACGGCAACGGCGAGCAGCGTGGCGCCGGTCGCGAGCAGGCGACCACCCAGACGCCGCCGTCGTCGCCGCACGGCGACGGGCGACAGTGCGAGTCCCAGCGCGGAACGCGCGCCGTCGACGAACGCATTGCAGGTCTCGTACCGGTCCCCCTGCTCCTTTGCGAGCGCCCGTGCGAGCACGGGTTCGAGCTGGGGATAACCCGGCAGCGCCGGCGGCTCCTCCTGCATGTGGGCCCAGAGCGTCTGCGCCTCCGTCCCGCGGCGGAACGGCGGAGCTCCCGACAGCAGCTCGTACAGCACACACGCGAGCGCATACTGATCCGTCCGGCCCTCCACCTTGCCCTGGCGGATCTGCTCGGGTGCGATGTAGTCGAGCGAGCCGGCAAGTCGACCGGATGCTGTCGTTCCGCCCGCGCCGAGCTGCGTTGTCAAACCGAAGTCGCACAGGTAGCAATGGTCGGCCGCGTCGACGAGCACGTTTCCCGGCTTCACGTCGCGGTGGACGAGGCCGCGAGCATGCGCGGCGTCGAGGGCGTCGGCGACCTGACCGACCAACGCGAGCGCACGTTCCGGCCGAAGCGGCTTGTCGTCGAGGACCGCGCGAAGGTCGGTGCCGTCGACGAACCGGTTCGCGAGGTAGAGCTCGCCCTCCGCCTCGCCGGCGGCATAGACAGGAAGGATGCCGGCGTGGTCGATCGAGGCGGCGAGCCTCGACTCGCGGAGGAAGCGCTCGCGGAAGGACGCGTCGCCGGCGAACTCGGGCGCGATCAGCTTCAGCGCAACCGGTCGGTCGAGCGCGAGCTCGGTGGCGCGGTACACCACGCCCATCCCGCCCCGACCGAGGACGCCGTCGATGCGGTAGCCGGCGAGTTGCGTTCCGACGTCCGGCACCTCGACGTCAGGCTCTCGATCGTTCGATCGACCATGTGAAGCGCGTCAACGTGGCGGACGGCGCGATGCCGCTCGGCCGAAGGCCGCGGCACACGAGCACCGTCGGCGCCGGCGGGGAGGCGACGAGGGCTGAGCGCGTGTCGCCCAGGCCTTCCGAGCGCCAGCGCTCGGAGAGCCCCACGACGAGGAGCCCCGCCCCCTCGGCAAGGGCGGCGACACCTGCTCGTCCGGGCCGGGCAAGCAACGGCTCCGCCACGACCCCCGTGGTGTGCTGGACGATCAAGGATGCGTCCGCCAGCAGGCGGCTCGCGTCGCGATCACGCCCCGCGGCGTCGGCGGCGCCGATCAGGCGCAGCGGGCGATCGAGTGCGGCTGCCGCCCATGCTCCGAGCTCGAGCGCAGCCCAGTCGTGCTCGAACGCTCCGAACGGCACGACGATCGGCCCGGCTCGGACGGCGCCACCAGCCGCGACGAGCGCTGCGGCATCGCACGTCGCATGCTCGAAGACCGCGGCGTACGGCCCGTCGAGCGGATCGCCCTCCGTCGCGAGCAGCAGCAGGTCGGTTTCCCGCTGACCGGCGAGCCGTACGACGTCCTCACCCGGCGAGGCGGACGAGAAGGCGGCCACCCGCACTGTTTCACCGCGAGCGGAGAGCTCACGACGCGCCTTGTCGAGCGCAGCCGTCGCAGCCGCGAGCTCGGACGCGGGGACGATCCGGGCCAGCACGAGCTCGCGCAGGCTCGGACGGCCGGCGAGCGCCTCGGCTAGTGGGAGCACGAGCTCCGACGCGGCATTGGTCTCGGGAACGACGACGAGCGACCGTAGAGCAACCGTCGTCGAGGACGCCGTCGCAGAGAGCGCGGGATCGTGGCGCAGGATTGCGCGCTCGAGCTCCTTTAGCTTCGGCCCCGGCTCGAGGCCGAGTGCCTGGTCGAGCGACCTCTTGCCCTCGCGGAACACCTCCAACGCCTCGGAATGCCGTCCGGCGCGGTACAGAGCGCGCATGAGCAGCGAGAGGGGACGCTCCTGCAGCGGCCGCTCGGTCACAAGCGACCGAAGCTCGGCGATCAGCTCGGAGCCACCCCCGGCCTCGAGCTCGGCCTCGATCCGTTCTTCGAGCGCGTGCTGACGGAGCTCTTCGAGCCTCGCGGCCTCGAGCTGCACGTGTTCTTCGTACGTGAAGTCCGAGAGCGGGGCGCCGCGCCACAGGGAGAGCGCGTTGCGGAGCGTCGCGAGGCGTGCCGCCGGCTCCTCGTCCCGCGCCTTGGCCGTGAGCCGCTCGAACTCGTGCAGATCGAGCTCGCCGGCTCCCACCCGCAGGACGTATCCGGGACCGCGGGTCTCGAGGACGTCGCGAGCGCTGCCGAACGCTTTCCGCAGGCCCGAGACGTACACCTGGATCGTCTTCGCCGACGTCTTCGGGATCTCGCCCGGCCAGAGCGCCTCCGCGAGGCGGTCTGTCGGAACGACCTCGTTCGCATGAAGCAGCAGGAAAGCGAGTACCGCCCTTTGCAGGGGAGCGCCCAGCTCGACCGCGCGCCCGTCGTGGGTCACCTCGAGCGTCCCGAGAACCTTGAACTCCATAGGCCAACGCTACTGCTCCGCCGCCGCATTTACCCGGGCTTAGGTCCGTGCTTGCCGGGTCGGTCGACTCTGCGTCCCGTGAGATCGCAACGGGCGATCGAGACGAAGGGAGATGACATGAACGTTCGGGCGAAGCTCGTCGGGACGATCGTTCTCGGCGCGGCGCTTCTCGTGCCCGTCGCGCAGGCGCAGAGCCCCGACGATCAGGCCGGCCTCCGTGGGCCGGGCGGCATCGCGGCGCTGCAGGCTGAAGCTTCGAATCACCCCGACAACCGCTCCGCCGCGCGCGGGCCGGGCGCGGTCGTGACGCAGCAGCCGCAGACCGCGGCCGCCCGGCCGGACGATCGCGGCGGCATGCGCGGGCCGGGCGCCTACAGGTCCGCGGATCTCTCGGCTGCAAGCCATCCCGACAACCGCGCAGAGCCGCGCGGGGCAGGAGCATTCACGACGGCCGTCCTCGTCGAGTCGACTTCGAGCGGCTTCGACTGGCGTGATGCCCTGATCGGCGGGCTCGGGGGCATGGGGACGGCACTCCTCCTCGCCGGATGCCTGTTCCTGCTCATGAGCCAGCGGAACAAGACCCGCATGGCGTGAGCGAAACTCGCCGACGCAAGATCGCCGCCGACGGCCCGCGAGGCCCCGGCGGCGGTCTCGTGTCGGTGCGTTATAAACGCACAACGACGCGTTGGCGCGAGCTCTCTCAGTCGCAAACATGACAACCCCATGGCGCGCGATCGGGTGCACCTGGCGACACAGTCGCCAAGACCTGTCTTGATCTGGGCGTGGCGATGCGGGAACTCGAAGCCCTCTGACGGACTCGAACCGTCGACCCCCTTACCATTCACGGGCGGGAAGCGCGGGCACAAGCGGGTCACCGAGGCCACGAAAGCCCGCAAACCAGGCGGATCGGGCGAAGAGACGTGACCTGCGCGTGGCCGCGCGTTGTCTGGCTGATGTTCGCACCTCGTTCGCACCGAATGCGGCCCGAGTCTCGACGTCAGGTCTGACATCGGCGTGGCTGATGAAGATTGAGTTGACCACGGCTTCCTCGTTCCGGGGAAACAGGTTGGCAGCAACGCCAAGCCGAGCCCGCCGAGAACCTCTGAGAACGGAGATCTACCTGCTCGAGGTGCTGCACACCAGCTTTTGCTGGCTGAAGCGCGAGTCGACCATGATGAGACGAGCGTATGTCGTCCTCAGGCGGCGGAGTTTCAACCACCGTTGGTGCCGCTGCGGATGCACAGGGCGGCGATGTCGATCCCGTATACGGGGTGGGCGATCTGGCAGCCGATGCGCGAGGAGAAGAGCTCGCCTTGCGTCAAGACGGCATACGCGGCGAACGGTGCGGCGTCGCGCGCGAGTGCGACGTCGAGCGCGCCGTAGGCGCGGTAGCGTGCTTCTCCTGTCAGCATCCGGGCGTTTCCCAGACGCGACAGCCAGCCAGGGTCCGTGAAGAACTCACTGCCGTCGAGCGGATCGAGGACGTCGCCGGGGTCGAGGATCGCCGGCGCCCAGCGCAGGAAACCGATGTCGAATGGCTCGCCCGGCGTGTTCTCGCGGTCGTACAGCTGCTCGAACGGGAACTGCTCGATGCGCAGGTCGATTCCGATCCTCAGCAGATCGCGCCGGAGGATCTGCGCGATTCTGCCGCACCAACGCTGGTTGCATGTGTACATCACGCCGGTGCGACGGGCCGAGCCGGCTAGCCGCCGTGCGCGCCGCAGGTCGGGTCGAAACGGGTACAGCTGAGCATCGCGAAAGCCGGGAATGTTCGGCGGCAGGTACTGGTCGGTAGGCGTGCCTCCGGGAACCGCCGCGGCGAGCGCCGTCCTGTCGATTGCGAAGTTGACTGCGCGACG